>NZ_JACHFL010000008.1 GCF_014201875.1 Deinococcus humi
CAGCAGCCTGGCGGTGATTCCAGTGCTGATCGTCTTCGCCATCTTCCAGAAACAGATCATCGAGGGCATCGTCCTCACCGGAATGAAAGGATGAGCTCCCCTGCTGCCCTGCTCGCCGTTTTCGCCCATCCGGACGACGAGGCACTGCGCTGCGGCGGAACCCTGGCCCTGTACGCCGCTCGGGGAGCGCAGGTTCATCTGATCTGCCTGACGCGCGGCGAGGCTGGTCGCAACACAGATCCTGAGCTGGGGGACATTGACATGCCCACCCAGCGTGAACAGGAACTCAGGAACGCCTGCGCCGCACTGGGCATCCATCCACCGATTTTCCTCGATTACCATGACAGTGGGCGGGGTGACCGGCTGCGCCGCGACGATCCTCTGGCGACCATCAATGCTGACCCCGGACAGATGGAACGCCAGATTCTGGAGGTGATCGAGACCACCCGTCCCCAGATTATGGTGACTTTCGATCCACATGGCATCTATGGGCATCCAGACCACCTGACTGCCCACCGTGCCGCCACCGCCGCATATGCCAGCAGCGGCTTCCGGCAGGTGCGCGTTCAGCGGCTCTTCTATACCGTCCAGAGCCGCGAGGAGATGCTGCGCCTCCAGAGCGGACGCTCTCTAGGCGTGCTAAAAGGATTGGATCCGGAAACCTACGCAGTCTGCGACAGCACCATTGCTGCTCGTATCGATATCCGCGTCCACGCGGCACGGAAACGGGCCGCGCTGTTCTCTCACCGCACTCAGACCGGCCCACTCAGCACTCTGGGCACCCTGAGCAACGAGCAACTGTCCCCATTGATGGCCACCGAAACTTTCAGCCTGGGTGGAATTCGCTCACCCGTGCTCCAGTACCCCATGGACGATCTCTTCGCGGGCCTGGACGTCGAATTTAGTCCTCCCACCCTGCAGGAGCAGTCTGCGTGACGTCCCGCGACCTGACTATCCTGGGCAACGTCAACGTGGACCTGATCATCGGTCCCCTTGGCGACTGGCCCGAACGGGGTACCGAGGCCCTGGTCAATGAGATGCAGTGGCGCGTCGGCGGAAATGCTGGAAACGCCGCCGTTGCAAGCATGGCACTCGGTACAGACTGTGCCGTGGTCAGCACCATTGGCCATGATCTGGCTGGAGAATGGCTGCAGCAACAGCTTGCTGCTGAACAGGTCACGTGGCTGCCCCACGCCGGGCCAACTTCGGTTACGGTTGCCGTGAATCACTCGGACGGCGAACGCACCTTTCTGACCCATCTGGGGCATCTGGCGACCCTGGAGTGGGAGGACCTGAGTCCTCACATTCCGGCCAGCAGATTCGCCCTGCTGGCCGGAGCTTTCCTTACCCCGGCCCTGCGCCGCCAGTATCCTGAAGTGTTGACGTATTTCGAGCACCGTGGAACGCAGGTGGCCCTCGACATGGGCTGGCCCGACGGGGGGTACACCATCCCACTGCGGCAGGAGGTCATGGGCTGGCTGCCGCAGACGCGTCACCTGCTGATCAACGACCTGGAGGCGCGCGCACTCACCCTTGAGACCGATCTGCAGCGCGCCGCCGCCTGCCTGGCCGCCCACCTGCATCCGGAGGGCACCGTGGTGATCAAGTGCGGGGCCGACGGTGTTCTGCTCCGGCATGCCGGGCAGGCCAATACACACGCAGCCCCAACGGTCAAGATCAGCGACACCGTGGGTGCAGGGGATATCTGGAACGCCGCTTACCTGCACGCCCTCAGCTGCGGAAGAGAAATCAAGGCTGCCACCGAGTTCGCCGTGCAGGTGGCCTCACTGGCGGTATCCACCAATCCCAGGCGCTATCTCCCGACTCAATCCTTCTGACAGACGCCGGGCTGCGGTGTTGCACACATCAATGGTGATGGAAACGAAAAGATCGCGCCAAGCGGGTGCTCTACTGAATGGGGTCACCCTGCCACCGTGTTCCCGAGCTGAATTTCTGATTACCATCGCAACCCTGGAAGCTGGTGAAGCTCTTCTGCAGCAGAGCTGGCGCTACCAGAAGCCTTACCTGGACTAGGTTTGCTACGCGTAATACACAGAAAGATCGCTCAGAGAATTCCCCGAGCGATCTTCCATCTTATCCCGATTCTTGCCTGTGCTGTACGGCGTTATTCAGCGGGCCCTAATCCCGCACTAAGCACAGATTCAATTAGTGAAAGTCGCTCAGGGTGACGCTGGCATTGCCCAGGGTGAAGGAGAGGCGACAGCCAGCCAGGGCATCGTTATCGGCGCTGATCTGTGCGCTGGCGCTCGTGTCGTTCGGGCCCCCAGTGGTGAGGATGTTGATGGCCTTGTCGGTGGTGGCCTGGTCCGCATTGGCCACAACGATGTTGCTGGTGAGCTGATAGCTCGTGCCGGTGATGCCTGTTTGTGTTTTGGTGGCGTGAACGGTGAGCTTGGGTGAACTCTTCATGGTCACCGCACTGGCTTTGGCGGACGAGTCCCACAGGGCGATGCTGAAGGCGTCGATGGTGAGGTTAAAGGTGTCCGGAGCCAGGCAAGGTCCGGACACCGTGGCATCCGTGAAGCTCACTTTCACACTGGCCGCGTGAGGACGCATCCCGAAGGGGACGTCCGAGGGGTACTCGAAATCAGGGAACGACTTGGGTGGCAGGGACGCGCTGGTGTCGTACTGGACAGTCCCAACGACAGTCTGAATCTTCAGAGCGCTGGAGCTGGTGAGAACCGCGCCGTTCATGTTGGCCAGATTATTGATGGTCTGTGGGGGAACGAAGGCGCCGACAACGCTGCCACAACCGGCCAGCAGGGGCAGGCCGAGCCACAGCAGGGTGATTTTCTGGAACCGGATCATATTGTCTCCTCTGGCGGTCTTGTTAATGGCTCATGGAGCCCCAGGTGACCGGTGAATTAAAGGGGCAGGCCCACGAGTTTAGGCATTGCACGCCAACGCAAAAATCTGCTCTGACTTCGAGAAGCGTAAGGTCTCATTTCTGACAGCTATCTGACACGTGACGCTGATGGTCTTGAGCTATTTGGTCCTCGTCAATGTCGCCGTCCGGGAGGAAACGCGCAACTCGCCCATCAACCGGAGCAGCATGGGTTCAAGCGCAAGCGAATTAGGAAATCCAATTCACTGGGGTTAGCAGTCCTGAGTCATCGCCCGTTTCCACTGGCCTTCGGAGCTCACTTTAGCGGCGCTCCTACCACTTGATGGCCGTTTGATCGTCCAACAAATTCCCGTCAAAGACTGGTTTAGCTTTCAGATCCCTCTGTCGCCTGCAAGAGTGTGGAGTGGAAGAGTGCTTCCCTCCCCTCGGGTGGATTCACGGGCACCCAGCGTTAGTGCTGTGCCCGGCTGTAGCCTGGATGTCGCGTTGCAGGTTCCTTCCCCTAAAAATTGCGAAAGGGAAGATCTTCGCTTCCCCGTCCGGAATCGCCACGTAATACTGAGTCCTCATGCCTCAACTGCCACTTGTCGTGGTGGGAGCCTCTGCGGGTGGCATTCCGGTGCTCAAGACGCTGTTGAGTCGACTGCCCCGCGATTTCCCAGCCGCCGTCCTCATCGTCCTTCACGTCGCGCGTGACTTTCCCAGCCTGCTTCCTGACATCCTCGACGGAGTCGGTCCACTCCCCGTCCGTCATCCCCTGGACGGAGAGTCCATGCAGCCGGGTCAGGTCTATGTCGCTCCACCAGATCACCACCTGATCGTGGAGGATGACCATGTCGCCTTAACCAAAGGCCCCAAGGAGAATCACGCACGTCCCTCCATCAACGCGCTCTTCCGTTCTGCGGCCTACCTGTATGGCCCGTCAGTCATTGGGGTGGTGCTGTCAGGCATGCTGGACGACGGCGTCTCTGGCCTGTATGCCATCAAGCGTCGTGGCGGACAGGCAGTGGTTCAGTCGCCCCAGGACGCTGAATTCAATGCCATGCCCCTGAACGCCCTCCAAGAGGTAGAGGTGGACTACGTCGTCGCCGCGCAGGATATGGCTCCCCTGCTCACGGCACTGGTGCGCGAGATGCCCGGAGGACAGAACAGGATGGATGAGCGAGAGAACCAGCGGTTGGAGATCGAAGTGGGCATCGCCCGGGGCGAGAACGCACTTCAGCTTGGCGTCACAGAGCTCGGGGCACCGTCGCTGCTGACCTGCCCGGAGTGCCACGGTGCATTGGTGCAGTTCAAGGAGGCCGGAATATTGCGCTTCAGGTGCCACACCGGACACGGCTACAGCGGGAGCAGCCTGCTGTCGGAGATCACGCTGGAGCTGGAGAACAAGGCGTATGAGACACTGCGGGTGCTGGAGGAAAGCCTGATCCTGATGAAGCGCCTGGGCGAACTGTGCGAACAGCGCGGGGATCTAGTGGGCGCCGAAGCGTTCTACAACAAGATTCGGAAAGTTGGAGAGCGCACGGCAACGATCCAGGCGCTGGCCCAGGGCACCGAACGTTTAAGCGGACAGCAGGTGGAGATGCGAGCTTCGGACGACTAGAGGCCGTGCAAGAGTCTGTAGGGTTCCCAAGTAAGAGGGGTTAGACGAGCCTACACACGGGTCAGTCATTGGACAGCAGTTTCCCCATTGGAGCGGCTTGCCCCTTTATCAGCTTTTGGAGCCTCAACATAGCGTCAGGGCATACGGAGGACGGCGATCATCCTGGAACTGGTGTGCCCTGGTGTAGAGCGGCAGTATCGGGCGCGTAGGTTAGCAGGAGGATGCCTGAGCCTAGCTCCCGTGTCGAGACGAGAGTCATCGGAAGCCTATCTCCGCCGGAGAACAGGCGCTTGCCACTTCCAAGAACGAGTGGGAACACCATCAGGCGCAGTTCGTCCACGAGCTCGTGCCGCAGGAGCGTCTGGACGAAGGTGCCGCTACCGTAAACTAGGAGGGGCCCACCCTCCTGCCCCTTCAGCGCTTCCACCGCCGTCACCACATCACCTTCGAGCGCCGTGGCGTTCCATTCGAGGGACGTGAGGGTGGTGGTGGCGACGAACTTGGGCAAACTGTTCATCCGTTCGCCGAACTCCCCGGTACCCGAGGCAGTCGGCCAGTACCGGGCGAAGCCCTCGTAGGTCACCCGACCCAGCAGCAGGGCGCCGCTCTCGAAGAGCTCGTCGCGCTTGAACGAGCCATCGTTGGCGTTGTAGCCCGCGCGCCAGGGAGTAGCTTCTTCGTAGACCCCGTCGAGGGTCAGGAATTCGGTCACGATGATCTTGCGCATGCTTGCTCCTTTCACTCCCCATCGCCTCACCACTATCGACAGCCTCATCATGAGCGCTGGGACATAAAAGACGCTGTTATCCAGAATTCCTAATTGGCCCCTGGCAACAACTCGCGCCCAGTGGAGTGACGCTCTGGTATTCATCATGCCGTTTGATCTTTGTGAACATGTTGCCCTGGGGCCAGCCAGTCGGCACGTCCCGCCACGCTTCCTGCCAGCCGTAGGGTGGGAGATCAAGGTGACCTGCGATGCTCGACAGGGATGCAATGCCGCATCCACGCGTTTCATAGGTCAGATAGGGGACGCCGTTGACCTATAGATAGACGCTGAAGCCAGAAACCTCACCACCTTCCGAATCTGTCCAGCCCCAGTCCTAGTTGTACGTCGTATCATGAGTGGACACCCACGGGACAGTCCAGCCCATACGCGTGGAGTAGGCCTGAAGTTTCTCAATAGGCGCGCGGGAGATACGCACGAAGCTGATGTCATCGGGTCTGAGGTGTGCCAGATGGAGAATGGCATTGTCGGCGGCGTCCGAGCAACATGGGCAGCCCTGATCCCAGGCCGGACTGAACATGAAGTGGTGCACGATCAGTTGCGAGCGCCCGGCAAACAGGTCAATGAGCTTTACAGGGCCGCTATCGCCCATGAACGTGTCATTTTCGACCGGTGTCATCGGCAGGCGCCGACGTTCGGCAGCCACCACGCCACGCAAGCGCGTTGCAATTTTTTCCATAGGCAGAAGTGCCTTGCCTGGGTCCACGCGGCTCGGTCGACGATCGTCGACCGAGCCGCGTTGGTCTTGATCATGGATGTTCTCCAGCTGTCAACAGTGAAATCAGTCGGAGACCTTCGTCCATAGCAGTTTCGTTGCCCTTTGTCGGGGCGCCTGATGGGGTGGAGATCGGGCGCAGCCTCTCGCCAGGGCATGCTCCGGCAGCACTCCAATCGCGAGGCGCTGGTGGGCCAACCGTTGCTGGCGTGGGTGATCCCCGCATGCACTTTGGGACGGACGATCGAGAATGGCCCACAGTATAAACTGGGACGCGGTGGGACATATGGTCCCAGCGCGGCGTCGCAGAAGGAGCATCGGCAGCGGGTGTCTCATTCTTCGGGGTACACTCCTTTCCGAGCTCTGTACATCTATGTGGACGCCGTACACATTACTATGCTGTCGGCAGAATATAAAGAGGCGATATCCCTGTATCGTAATTTCACTCCAATACGATGAACCCTAGACCTATCGCCATGGTGACCTGCGCAATGCACTGGTCGGCGTTGGCCTGGATCTGGTGCGCGGTGGCGGGCTGGACGCCCTGAGTCTGCGGGAGGTGACACGGCGGGCTGGGGTGGCGCCAAACGCGGCGTACCGGCACTTCGAAGACCGGGCTGCGCTACTGGCCACCGTCTGTGCGGCTGCCCAGGCGGAGGTAGCCCTCAACATTGAGGCGCAACTGGCGCAGCTAGAGGTCACTGCGGATCAGTCGCCCATGCCTGAGCCCGCTTCAGGGCAGTCGGTCTGGGTTACCTACCTTGTGCCCAGACTGAACCCGGCGTGTTTCGCGTCGCATTTAGCCTGTCTGGCAACCCGGACGGGGCCTTGAGTCAAGCCAGACGAGGCGCCAGCGCCCTGACCCCCTTTCAACTTCTTGGCCAGACACTTGATGAACTGGTCAGTTCAGGAGTGTTGCCCGAAAAGCGCCGGCCTCCTGCGGAATCCCTGGCGTAGTCGGCGGTGCATGGCCTGGCGACCTTGTTGATTGATGGCCCGTCGCGCGCTATGTCTCACAAGGCGGTGCGCGCTCTGGAGCTTCAATTGATTCGGATGATCGAACGTGGCCTCTAAATAGGGCGTGTAAATGCTCTCACGTTTCGTTACCACCCTACGCTCAGTAGCGTTGCTAACTTCCGGCCCGGCAACCCGGTCGGAGTTCAGCCATCGAATGGTTGCCGTCAGTTACCCAGTGTGGGCTGAATGGCGACTACGCCGCCAGGTAACAGTGGAGAAGGCATATTGTCGAACTGACCATGTCCTTCGTGCGTCCCTACTTGCTCGGCGCACTATGGTTATGAACAGAGTTTCACTTTCAGGGAGGAAGCGATGAGCCAGACCGCCATGAAGCGTCTCTATCTGATGCAGGTTGGGTCCATGCCGGACTACCAGATTCCGATTGTTTGCGCCCTGATACAGACCGATGACGGCAGAAATATCCTGATTGACAGCGGCCTCCCGGAGACCCTGCCAGAAGAAGCATCAGAGTTCGAGAATGGCAGGGACGTGCTCGAACAGTTGGCAAGCATTGGCCTACACTCGGAGGATATCCATACCGTCATTTCGACGCATTACGACATTGACCACGCCGGGCGACACGGAGCTTTTACCAGGGCGCAATATGTCGTTCAGCGGGAGCATCACATAGACGCGGCAACCAACCCACGCTTCGCGGCCACCCGCCCCCAATGGGATCAACCCATCGAGCGCATTCGGCTGGTGAACGGAGATACGGAACTGCTGTCCGGACTGGAATTGATCGAGACGAGCGGGCATGTACCGGGACATCAATCGGTGCTGCTGCGGCTGCCCGAAACGGGGACGATCTTATTGACAGTAGATGCTGTCCCCTTCGGCGAGGGGTTCACCCGCGAACACCAGGGTGACGGGCGTAATCCGGAAGCCGAAGCAATGCGCGTCAGCACCAACAAACTGCTTGATCTGGTGGAACACGAGCAGATCGCGATGGTGATCTTTGGGCATGACCAGGCACAGTGGGAAGGGCTGAAAAAGCTGCCGGAGTTCTATGCGTAAGGAGGAGAGCAAGCTTTTCTGCCAGCGTCTTTCTATTCAGAGTTGGTATAGAGCCATGAGAAAGGGGGCGATGACGAGAAGCCCTGTGAGCCCTCTTTTTTGTTTCTGGAAAGCATAGTTCGCAAGCTTTGCCAACGGTTTCACAGAACTCTGTCAGCCTTTGCGCGCTCCAAATTGGTTTGCGCGCTTTCATTTCAATTAAGCTTATTACCATTACATTAGTGTGCTCAACAAATCGTCAGTGATATTGCACAGCATTTGAGGCTCTGGAAATATTGCGGTGGCAAGGATCTCCCGCACAATGGTAGGGCGCTCACCTCGTTGAGATCAAAGAAAAGACGCCCTGCAGGACGGACATCAGAATCTACACAAGTGATGGACAGCTATAGATCAGCGCCAAGCGCACGGAGCAAGTCATCCATATCCACTGTAGTAGAACGCCGTTGGAGCTCACGGCGTCTTGGAGGAAGTGATCTCTCCGCCACCAGCGGAACAGCCACTGGCACAGCAGGGACCGTGGGGGGCCGGGGCGTAAGCACCTTCCAGACTGACCAGTTAAGCAACATGTTTTAGTGTGATCTTTTCCACAACCAATTACAACTGTCGTTCTTCCAATTCGCCACCTTACGATCTGATGATGCGGCGGTCCTGACCTGTTCTCCCTGACTGGAAGGGCCATTCCGATGAATAGGATGCGTTTGTCGATCTATGGGTGGCGGGTGTCAGACCAACGCCTCGCTGGCCATGCATAACGGTATTCCGGTGGAAGAGGTCAGCAAACGATTGCGGCATGCTTCCTCTGCTTCACCCTGAACCAATACCGGACTGTGTTCACAGTAAGCGGGAGAAGTGGGCCTTGAATCTGAGTCGATTGATCGGGGCGGATTGGGCAGTTACGGATACGACACTTTAGACCCTCTGGTCAAAGTGGAAAAACGCGATGGACGGGTCTTTTGTTGGTGGGTGATATAGGATTTGAACCTACGCCCACTCGCTTGTAAGGTACTCCAAGCCCCATTTCGCTTGCTCACCTCCCCTGTCGCCAGTTGGACGGAACCCGGCCACAGCGCGGTTTTGGGCGGTTTTGGGAGGCTAAAACCGGGTAGGGGTCATTCAGGGGTGCGAAATCGCCTGGATTGTCCGGCGATTTCTACACATCAGCCAAGCAAAAATGCCCTCACCTGCAGTTGCGAAGGACAGGGCAGTGGCCGGTCACCCAAGGCACCGGAATCAGGCGAGGGACGCACCGGAGCACCGCTCACCCTCTCTTTGAGGAGCGCCCCCTACCACCGCTTCGGATTAGTTGATAAAGTTGGTCAACCATTTTAGAGGTTGATCCATTCGTCTATCAAAGCCGGTCAACATGCAGCAGTCCACAGATTCCAAGGAGCCGTTATGACCCAACAAGCACGCCGATCTCCCCTCTTGATCAGCCTAGCCCTTGGCCTGACCTTGAGCTCGGCTCACGCCCAGCCCGTCCAGACCGTCAGGCTGGGCTTTTTCCCCAATCTCACGCACGCGCCCGCCCTGATCGGCCTGGAACGCGGCCTTTTCCAGAAGGCGGTTGGAGCAGCCAAACTCGAAGCCAAAGCATTCGTCTCCGGCACCAGCCTCAGTGAAGCCTTCGCCGGCGGTCAAATTGACGTTGCGTACATCGGGCCCGGTCCGGCCATCAATGCCGCCACCAGGGGAATGCCCATTCAAATCGTCGCTGGAGCCAGCGAAGCAGGGGCAGTGCTGATCGCCCGCAAGGACAGCGGCATCCGAACGTACAAGGAACTGGCGGGGAAAGTCGTGGCGGTACCCAGTGCCGGGAACACGCAGGATATCAGCCTGCGGCACATCCTTAAGGAACAGGGGCTGAAATCCAAGGCCGATGGCGGCACAGTCACCATCGTCCCCATCCCGCCTGCAGATACCATCGCGGCGTTCGCCGCCAAACGCGCCGACGCCACCCTGGTGCCCGAACCGTGGGGCGCGGCCCTGCAAGCCCAGGGGCACGTCTTGATCGGGGATGAGAAGACCGTCTGGCGCGGTGGGAAATACCCCACCACCATCATGATCGTCAACGCCCGCTTCGCCCAGGCAAATCCAGCGCTGGTCGAGGGTTTTCTGAAGGCCAACACCGAAGCGGTGGCGTTCCTCACCAGGAGTCCAGCGGCGGCGCAGGCTGCCGTGAACCATCAACTGCTCAAATTGACCGGCGTGAAACTCGACCCTCGCGTCCTGCAACGGGCCTTCGCCCGTACCAGATTTACCACCAGCCTCGATTTGGAGGCCCTGAAAGAGTACGCGGCGCTGAACGTGGAAGCCGGGTACGCCCGTAGCGTTCCAGACCTTTCCTCGTTTATCAGGAGGTAAGGGTGGACACCCGCAGGAGCGGGGCCAGGTGGCGCACGGCCACCTGGCAGGCGCTGGGGCTTGTGCTCATCCTAGCCGTCTGGTGGCTGGTGACGGACGGCTTGAAACTCTATCCACCGTATGTGTTTCCCAGCGCGCGGGCGGTGTGGACCGAAATTTCATATGGGCTGTGGGGCACCGGGCCACAAGATGGGAAACTCCTGGCCGCCATCGCAGGCAGCCTGAGGCGGGTGCTGACGGGGTACTTGGCGGCCGTGGCGCTCGGCACATGTATAGGCCTATTGATGGGGCTCTGGTCACCCATTCGCAGCACGCTGGGCGCCTACCTCACGGGCGTCCAGAGCATCCCCAGCATTGCTTTCGTTCCGTTCGCCATCCTGTTCTTTGGGCTCAACGAACGAGCGGTGCTGTTCGTGGTGATCCTGGAAGGATTTATTCCCATTGCGCTGTCAGTTTCGGGCGCGCTCCTGAATGTCCCGCCCACACTGCGGGTGGCCGGCCGTACCCTGGGGGCCAGCGGGTTGAGTCTGCTGCTCCGGGTGCTGCTTCCGGCAGTTCTGCCCAATGTCCTGACGGGCTTAAGGACCGCCTGGAGCTTCGCGTGGCGGGCACTGGTCGGCGCGGAACTGCTGATCGCGGGCTCAAAAAGCCTGGGAGAACAACTGGAAATCGGGCGAAATACGGCCAATGTCGCGTTGGTCCTGGCGACCATCATCATTATCGGCGTCATTGGCGGGCTCTTCGACGCTCTCCTTCGCACCGTGGAAAGCCGGGTTCGGCGGGATTACGGCCTGGAGGCGGGAGAATGAGTCATCACTTGGACAGGACATCCCTGACCCTGGCCGGGGTCACATACCGATATAAAGGCCGGGCCGGGATTGGGTCGCTGGACATTCAGGTGAAGTCCGGAGAATTCCTGAGCATCGTCGGCCCGTCGGGCAGCGGGAAGAGCACGCTGCTGAACCTGTTGGCTGGATTCCTCCAGCCACAGAGCGGCCAGATCATGGTTGGCGGGGACGTGATTTCCGGCCCACACCCCCGACTGACCCTGGTCCAGCAGGAACCTGCGCTTTTTCCATGGCTGACCGTAGCGGGCAACGTGGCCTTCGGGCTGAGCAAGTTGTCCCGCCTGGAGCGGACCAAGCGTGTAGAAGATGCCCTTAAGCTTGTCAGTCTGGATGGGTACAGCTCGCGCCGGGTGCATGAACTCAGCGGAGGCCAGCGGCAGCGCGTCAGTCTCGCCCGTGCCCTGGCCGTGCAGCCAGACTTGCTGCTGCTGGATGAACCTTTCAGTGCGCTGGACATACAGACCCGCGCACAACTCTCCAGAGAACTCATGGAGATCTGGCGGCAGGCAGGGGTGACCTTTGTGTTTGTCACCCACCACCTGGAGGAAGCCATGCTGCTCGGTCAGCGGATCATCGTCCTACGCGAAGGACTGGTGGCGCTGGACAGGCAAACCAGTCAGACAGATGTGGCGCAACTGGAAACGCTGATGGGCGAGGCATAGGAAACAGTTTCCAGCCGTTTGCCGGATGGAACTGGTACATCCCCCCACGGTAGGTTGGAGGCCTGTCTTTACGAGCGTGTCCTTGCCATTTCTCTCCTCTATTACGGGATTCAGGCCGATGTGATCCTGCCCAACCTCAACGTCTCCAACACAAGCAGCTTCAGGCGTTGAAGCAGACGCACGCCTGGTGCGTAGCCCAGGAGGGATTGTGTCCAAGTTCAGGAGCTATCCAGTTTTACCCTGAACTTAAGAGGCGCGATCCCTACACCGCCCTATCCGCCTGCACATGCCTGGTTGCCGCCTGCCATATCCGCTGGAGCGACACACAGACCCGTGCATTCTCCGCTGAAACGTCTTTTCCAGACGGGCCAGAACCAACTTGAGCGATCGGGACGAACGGCAGGTGTTACTGCTCAACCTGACCGCGTAGGTTCAGCAGTGCCTCCACAACACGGGCGGGTGCGGAGACTGGTGCGAAATGGTTTGCTTCCAATTCCTGATACTGCACCTGGGGGTCAGCCTGCGCGCGTTGCGCCATCCGCCCGTACAGGCCTGAACGCATCCCCAGCACATCCTGCCTGCAGCCCAGAAACGTGCGCGGCAGGACCCGGCCCGCCGGATTCAGCGCCCGGACTGGCTGCCGCAGCGTCCCAATGGGCTGCCCTTGCCCCTGCGACCGCTCCAGATACCAGCGTCTCACCGTTGAATCGGGAATGGCGTCGGTCAACAACGCTTCGGGCAGGTCCAGATTCACCCGCCATCCATCGCCCTCCTGCGCGCGTTCCTCCCACCAGGTGCGCTCCTCGGGCTGCAAATCGAAGCGCGATTCCCCAGGTTCGGGCAGGTCGGCGTCGAGATACACCAGGCGGGTCAGCCGCTCAGGCACGCTGTCTGCCACACCCGTAATCACCATGCCAGCGTAGCTGTGACCCACCAGGGTGACCTCCCATAAATCTTCGTAAGACAAGTGGTGGACAATATCCTGGATGTGGGTTTCAAGGTTGACGCCTGCATGCCCAAGGTGGGCCCGTTCCCCCATGCCAGTCAGTGTCGGAGTCAGCACGGGAAATCCGGCCTGGCGCAGGGCCCGGGTAACGTCACGCCAGTACCAGCCTCCACCCCACGCGCCGTGGATCAGGACAAAGGGCTTCATTGGCAGACAGTATGACCCACGGAAGAAAGTGCAGGTCACAAAGTGCAGAATGCGGCGTCAAGGGCAAACAGTCGTCGCAGGCTGAGCCCCCGTCCGCGCAGCTTGGTCAGGGTGGTTTCGGCAGCGTGAAGCTGAACGTCGCACCCTCACCCGACACGCCGCGCGCCGAAACCGTGCCGCCGTGCCGCTGCACGATCCGCCGGACGTTGGCGAGGCCCACGCCGGTTCCCTCGAAATCCTCAGCGCGGTGCAGCCGCTGAAACACCCCGAACAGCCTGGTCGCGTACCGGGGGTCGAAGCCGGCGCCGTTGTCCCGCACCAGGATCTCCACTTCGTGAGGCCGGTCCTCCGCCCACACCTCAATGATCGTCTGCTCACGCCCGCGGGTGTACTTTACGGCGTTCCCCAGCAGGTTGACCAGCACTTGCCGCAGCAAATTGTGATCGCCCTGCGTCAGTGGCAAGGCCGCGACTCGCCACCCGATGTCACGGCCCGCCGCGTCCGCGTCCAGTTCCAGCCGCACCGACTGCACCAGCGCTTCCAGATCCACCACCCCCAGCCGCAGCGGCAATCGCGAAGTGCGGGACAGGTCGAGCATCGCGTCGATCAGGAGGTTCATCCGCTGCGCGGCCTCATTGATCACCGTCAGGTACCGCGTGGTTTTGGGATCCAATCCAGTGCCCAGTTGCTTCCGAAGCAAGTCATTGAAACTGACGATGTGACGCACGGGGGTGCGCAGGTCGTGCGAGACCGAGTATGCGAACGCCTCCAGCTCCTCGTTCGCATCGGTCAGGGCCGCGGTGTGCACCGCGAGCGCGCTCCGTTCGAGCGCGAGTTCAGCGGCCTTGTCCGCCCGGTCGAGGGCCAGCTCCAGGCTGTTGCCCACCGCCTCGATAATGCTGCGTTCGGTGGGGGACCAGCTGCCCTGCTCGAAGCGGGCCAGCCCGAAAATCCCGCGAATCCCTGCCGAACTTCTCAGCGGCAGCATGGCCGTCGTGCGTACGTGTGCCATGGCTTCACCCAAACCGTCCACGTTCACGTCGTACGGTTCGAGGTACGTGACCTCACCGGTTTCGAACGGCACCCGCAGGTTCCCGGTCGACTCGTGCGGCAGGCCGGCCTCGTGCGCCCGGCGCAGGCTGTCACTGCCGTACTCGCCCAGCATGCTACGCACCCACCAGCGGTCTCCTTCGCGTTCGTAGTACACCGTGGCCTGCACGGGCACCAGTTCATACAGCAGCGCCTGCGCCCGGCGGATCAGCTCGTTGGCGTCGGCAGCGTCGGCGAGGTCGCGCGTCCATGCCTCGAACGAGGACAGGACCCGGTTGCGTGCCTCCACCTCCGCACGTTGCTCGGTCAACTGTCGGGCCTGCTCTGCGCGTTCCAGCGCGAAACCAAGGCTGCGCACCACGGTCTCCAGCACCACGCGGTCCTCGCGGGACCACGCCCGGTGCTCGAACAGCACCGCGATGAACACACCGACCGGATCACCGGCGCGCATCACCGGCAAGGACGCCGCGGCACTCACGTGCTCCACCATCCCTTGCGGGGTGTCGCTGCCCCGCGCGTACTCGTCTTGGTAGAGCGCCTGCCGGGTGGTCCACGGGACATCCACACTGGGCGTGGCGCCCACCGGGGGACCGGCGTTGATGAACGCCTGAAGCTCCGCGTTGCGGACGTCACCGACCTGCACGCGGTTGCACCAGTGCTGACCTTCACGTTCGTAGTACAGCGCGTACCCAGCAGACAGCAGCGACAGCACGACCTCCTGTGCGCGCCGGATCAGTTCGTATACGTCGGCCTGAACGCCCAGTTCGTGCGTCAGCGCGGCGAAGCCTTCCAGGGCGCGGGTGCGCGCGTCGAGTTCCAGGTTCTGCGCTTTGAGCTGCCGCGCGGTGTGCGCCCGGTCGATCGCGAGGCCGAGTGCCCGGCTGACCGAGTGGATGACCACCTTCTCCCGTTCGCTCCACGCGCGCGCGTCCCGCGTGCCCACCCCGAGCAAGCCGCGTGCCTCACCTTCGGAGAACAGCGGGACGAACGCCGCCGCCCCGTACCCCCGGGCGGTGGTCATGCCGTCCGCAGCCGCGTCCCAGCCGTCGGCGAACACGGCGACGCTGCGCTTGACGGCTTCTGCAAGGTTCGGCGCGTCCACCGGCACACCCCGAACGAGTTGCGCGGTCACGCCAGGATCGATGTCCTCGGTCCACACCCGGGCCTTCCACAGGTCGCCGTCGCGCTCGTAATACACGACGCTAACGTGCGTCAGGTTGTCGCGCACCACCCGGGCGGCTTCGCGGGCCAGGGTCAGCACGTCCGTTTCGCTGCCCACCTGCTCCGTGAACACCGCGAACGCTTCGAGCGCCGTGCGTTCCTCGCGCAGCCGCCGCGCCTGCTCGGTGCGCTCGACGGCCAGGGTGAGGCTGCGGCCCAGCGCGCGCATCAGGGCCCGGTCGCGAGGCCGCCAGATGGGCCCGTCGTGCAGGCCGACCGAGAAGACGCCATGCACTTCACCCAGGACGACCAGCGGGTAGACGCACACCGGGCTGTTCTCGATGCCCTCACCCTCAGGGTTCCAGCCGTCGATGAACACCGGTGCTTTCGTTTCGATCGCCCGCGCGAACGAGGGCACGTCAAGCGGCAGGCCCGAGCGAATCCTGTTCACCTGGTCGTCGGTCACCTCACCCGTCCACGTCAGCGCTTGCCACAGGCCGCCGCGCACCTCGAAGTAAGCGGCGGCGTACTTGGTGAAATGGGCGTTCATCACGTCGTACGCCTTGCGGGTCAGGGCGAGCACGTCGGTTGCACTGGCGGCGAGTTCGGTGAACGCCGTGAAGACCTCCAGCGCGGCCGCCAAATCCGGCGCTTCGGCGACGCTGCTGTGGTGAGGAAGGCCGTCAGGCATAACGTTCACCATAGCGCGGGGCCGGGTGATGCGCTGAGCGATTCGCTACCGCGCAGCATCACGCCGCCTTCATGCTCACCCGCTGCCTGCTGGGACGGGAAGGGGGCGCGCTGCCCCGGTTGCACGGGCTGGAGCTCGCGGGGCGCCCCCAGCTCCGGCGGCTGTGATGTCCAGCCGCCCGGCGAGGACAGTTGGCGTGAGCCGGAAAGCCTGCCGCACTTCATCTCGCCCTTGCCCTGGCTGACTGGAGTGCCAGCCAGGAAACCCAGTCCAGGCCCACTGGAAGCGCACTGTCCTCCACAGCCGCCCTGTGTTGCCATGCCTGGAACAAAGGCACCGGAAGGGGCAGCCGCAGCACTGTGGGACGGTGACCTTGATGAATCTGCCAGAACCGGGCCAACTGATCCAGCGTGAACGGTTGAGGGCCAGTAAGGTCCTGGACGCGGCGCGCGGGTTGCTCCAGCGTCAGACGTGTCAGTTGCCGCGCCACGGCGTTCGCCTCCACGGGTTGCAGCGTCACCCCCGTGGGCACCAGGGAAATGCGCCCAAAGGACATTCGCTGCACGAGTTGGGCCACGAACTCGTGAAACTGGGTCGAGCGCTGGATGGTGAAGGGCAGACCGCTGTCCTCGATGCGCCGCTCGATCTCTAGCTTCTCCCGATAGTACGCCGCCCCCTGCATCCGCTCCAGCCCCGTAATGCTCATGTAGACCACATGCCGGATTTCACTATCCCGAATGGCCTTGAGAAGGCCCTGCGCCACGTCCAGATCAGCGGTGGCATGAAGGGGCTGGGTGGCCAGGTGCAGCAGGGTCTCCGCTCCGGAAAGCGCCCGCTTGACGGCAGAGGGGTCACGCAGGTCGCCCGGAATCCAGGTCAGGCGCGGCGCCTCAAGGCCCGGCCGGCGGGCGATGGCCTGGACAGCGGCTCCTTGGGCCAGCAGGTGTGGAATGACCTGCTGGCCCAAGGAGCCTGTTCCCCCGGTGATCAGCACGGTCTTCACAGGGCTACCTCTCCTGCGCACGGGCCATCCGCAGCCGCCCCACCGTGATGCGCCCTGGTGAGCTGGTTCAGCCATGGTGGCAAACAATCGGTCGGGAGGTGGAGGCTTACACCGGAAGGCGAAGGTGTCATTGGCATCGGTTGCTCCTGTGGCTCTGGCTGTTTCGTTCAGCCAGGTCAGTGCGCTGGGCAGGCTCTCCCAGAGGCCCTGATCGACTTTGTACCTGCATGGGAGCTGATCGGGGCGAGCTCGGCAGGTGTGAAGTCAGCGGGACACATGGGGTGAGGAGAGCGGTGGTTGTGATTTGAGCTTCAGTCGGCAGCGCCCGGTGATCCGCACGCTCGCCAGGAGACCGCAGATCTGGGCTGACATCACGAATGAACGTCATGCTCAATGGGGGGCCACTTCGTGAGCGGCCTGCCACGCCTGCACCAACGCTCCATAGACCACCGTGATGGGAATGGACATCATGCCTTCAAAGGCCTCCAGGTTCTTCACCTTGCCCGTGGTCTTGGTCGACCAGATAACCTGCTGACTGCGGAGCAGCTCAAGCTGGACCACATACACCATGCCCCTCTTGGCTGGATCAAGGCTCATGGTGAGCTGACTCTGAACAGAGCACGCCGGGCCGTAGAAATGGACGTCGTCGAGGTACTCGGTCGAGACCCCATCAAGGGTTTCCGATGCACCAAGCAAAAAAAGATTGGACACATCTTCAGGGGCAGACATAGAGATCCGTCCCGTCACGCAGACGTCCTGTGGGGTCAAGGCGGTCAAGGGCGACGTGGCGGCCCAGGTGTGACTCGGCCCCAGGAGGGCCAGACCCAGAAAAAGTCGCTTCATGATTCCAGTATGCGAAAAGGGCCGTGGCGTAGAGGTGACGTGGGCAGAGAGCACGTAGAGGAGCGATAGAGTGGAGGGTGGCTTTGATGCGAAGCCACACCGTGATCAATAAACAAAAACCCCACCCGCCCACGCCGAAGCGCAGGGAGGGGGGCTTTCTGGGTATGGGTGTGACCTATCGGCTTGCTGCCGCTCCAGGTTTAAGCCCAGCAACCGGGCCCGTAGTGGGTCACGATGTTGGCGTAACTTGTCGCGCCTTCCGAACTGGGTTCACTGTCGTTGTTGACCTCGTGCACCACAAAGCCATCCGGGAACAGCTTTCGCAGCCCTAGATCCTCTTTCAACCCGTCCACGATTCCGCCGCCATACCGGCCGCCAGCATCCGCGTGGACGGTGGCGGCCGTCGCGCCATTCGCGTGATCGGTCAGCAGGGCCTGCCGCCTAGCCACCAGACAGCGGCGCGTGACGGTCACGCCATTCACTTCGCCACCCTGGATGGTGGCCCGCAGGTTCAGCTCGCAGCGGTGCAGGGCGTACACCTTGCCCGCCTCGTCTCCGAAGCGTCCGCAGTCCACCCCGATCTGGATGGTGCGAATGCTCTCAGGCGTGACCATTACGTCGCGCTCTAGAGCCGCGTCCACCCGCCCGGTCAGCACGAACGTGTCGCCGCTGCCCGCTTGAGGTGGAATGCCCATGACGCCGTACAGGAAGCCGCGCAGGGGCCGGAAGATGGTGCCAAGCAGCCTCCCCTTGATGACCACAGGCCAGGACAACTCGAAGGTATGGAAGGAACGCGGTCATAGTCGAACTTGGAGATCTCGCGGGCGATCTGGCGTAGCTCGTCCGGGGTGACGTACCGGGCGATTACCGCCAGCGCCTGCTTGAGCCAGTCGCGGCTGTACTCAGTGACCTTGACGACCACCTTCGTCGGGGCGTACAGGCCGTTGAGCTTGGCCAGTTCCTGCGCGGCTTTGGTGCGCTCGGTCGCCGGCATGGGCGTTTGATGTAGTCCAGATCCTTGCCGCTGGTGGCTACGTCTCCGATCTCGTCACGCAGTACCGAGGTCAGGTAGGCGCGGACTTCAGTACCATCGGTCACGGCGGCGGTGGTGCTGGCGTCGCGTCGAGAGGCCAAGTACGCCCGGACCTGAGGTTTGTCTAGCGGCTGGTTGGCTTCCCGGTCGGCATAACTCTCGCTGTAGCCCGCCTTTTCCATCGCCTCTATAGACGCTGCCGGTCATTCAGTTTGGGGACCCAGTGCGCGTGTCTTCTTGACCCGCTTCTGCGCGAGCTTCCTACCGGGTGGCTAGTCGGGCATCGGCGGGGGCGGCGGGGGCCCCACCTCCAGGCAATGAGAAACCCCGCTGAACGCGGGGCAGGGTGTGAAAGGACGAGCCTTCAGTTGGCGAGCGTCTTGAGGTCCAGGTACTTGTGCAGGACTGCCGAACCATTCGCGGCGGACGACGGCATCACGCGCTCCTGCGTTGCCGCCTTGGGGATGGACAGGGCTACGCCGGCGCTGGTGCGGGTGCCCGTCATCTCGTAACAATCCGAGATGGTGCTGTTCGTCATGTTAATCTGGTAGTAGCAGCCCTTGGCGGACGTCTCACTGGCCATGTCAAACACGAAGAACCGGTCAAAGCCAGCTTCCCGGTCGAGCAGGTTGAAGTTCTTGTCCTTGCTGTCGTACCCGGCCACGACAACGTTGTTCTGCTCATCGGTGCCGGCCAGGTAGTACTCGCCCGGGGTCTTGGAGGCGTTCAAGTTGGTCAGGGCGTAGACGTTCGAGAAGCTGTCGCCGCCAATGGTGTAGTTGAACTTCCAGGTTCCATACAGCCGTTCGGTCTGCTGCTTGTTGACATCAGTGGTGGGTGTGCTGGGACCGCCACAAGCGGCTAGGAAGAGGGGAACGGTGCAGAGCAGCAGAATTCGTTTCATCGCCGGAAGTCTGGCACCCGGGCACCTGGGGCGTGAACGCATTTGCCGCACCCCCACCGGGGGCTTGACGGTGGTGAGGTGACCTATCGACAGTGCTTTGACTGCAGGGGATGAACGGAGTTCTGAAGTACTTCGCCGGGTGATTGCTGGCAGCTCGCCCCACGCTGGGCAATCGCCGAAGCACTCGTGGGTCAGGCCCAGCTCGTAGAGGTAGAACGGCTCTTTGACATGTAGACGGGGCAGCGTAGGTAACGCATTGACGGGCCTGTTCTGGTGCCTTGCTACATTCCCCAAGCGGAAGGCGTCGCTGTGTCGGCAGCTGGTCGGGTGCTGGCTCGAGAGGTGGGGTATTGGGAGGCTCAGGCTGCTGCAGGGCTTCCTGGGCCTTCCCAGCAGGAGCAGCGGCAATCAGGTCAGCCATCTTGAAACGTCCAGCCATCATTTGGTCTCCTTCGGTACGGCCAGTTCAGCGGCCAGAGCCTCAGCGGACGTGAGGGCGTTCTTGCGGTTGGCGCCCAGGCAAGACTGGGGATTGGTTCATGCTTGGATCCCCATTGAAGATGCGACGGTAATCTCGCGGCTATGACCCCAGCGATCTCTTCCATTTCCAGCACCACTCTTCCCAGAGCTGGGGTCATTGACGTGCCCTGCTACGCAGCACAGTCGTTCAACGGCAAGACGGCCCTGCTCCACGCTGAGGGCCGAACCGTGCCGTTCGACTTTGCCAGCCTGTCCGACAAGGACTTCGATCTGGCACGCAGCGAGCGGGCGGAGGAGTGGACCATTCAAGGATTGATCGCGGTCGACGTGGACTGGCTGATCGGGGTGATGGAGGCCACATCCACGAGTCAGAAGACGCTTGGGGCTGAGATTGAGGCCGTCTGGTACTACATCTCTCCGATCAACACGGTGCCCACCGTTGTGGCCGGGCGTTACGTGGTGCTCGGCCTTTACAGGTAGGCCCCACTTCACCGCAGCCACGTCGTACCGTCCCGCGCTTGCTCGTGGTTATGAATGACGACGAGCGTGTCATTTCGTGACATCAGTTCCTCCTCATGCCAGCCTCGCCTTCAGGACACCCACGATCCGCTGCGCTTCGGTCACCAGCGCCAGCGCCTACATCGGCTCGCACAGGACGTGGATGTCGTACAGGTCTTTCAGTTCAACATGCTTGGCGGCCTGGGAGTCGCGCAGCTTGCCGATCAGGGTCTTGGTCTCCATCAGCGCGGCCAGGCATAACGAAGTGCTGGGCAGGGCGAGCAGCTAGGTCATGTCCGGAAAGCCCTGGGGAATTTGATGGCAAGGAAGGCGGCCCCAGCCACGAACGACCAGGGCGGCGTCCGTCTTGACCAGATACCAATGGTGGCGGGTCAAGATGTTGCTGATCTGCGCCTCGGTCTCGGCTTCGGTGAGAGCTGGCATCAGGCCGCCGCCTCGACGTGCCGGCCTTGAACCCACTTAAACCTCCTGCGCGTAGCCTGGGCCGCATAACACCATCGGTCTACCCCATCACCTCGAAGACGTTCCCCGTGCCGGCATCCTTGAGATTCCCTGCTTAAGCGCCGTGTCCTATGACGGACACACGGCGCTGCTACACCCCAAGGGAGTGACCGTGCCGTTTGACGTCTCGAAACTGACGCAGGATGAATTCGAGGGTGCGGTTCATGAGCAGGGGCGTGATGTGCGGCTGCGTGCCCTCGCCGCCCTAGAGACTCACTGGCTGCTCGAGCTGCCGGAGGTTACCTTCCGTCCCCCGTACCGCAAGCCGCTGGGGGTACGGGTGGAGGAGATCTGGTAGTACGCCTGGCCTCTGCGGTGGGACGGGACGCCTGGCGTGGGGGCACACACCGTGGTAAGCCTGTCGAACTAATGTCACCGCCACCACCCCCGCGAGTGGGTGGGGTGTTTAACCCTCACAGCCCCGCCCCATCCGCCCTTCAGTGCGTGCCCACCTGCCAGCCGCGACGCCAGTGGATCCGCCGCCAGCAGGTTGCTCTCAGGGGTCAGCACGCGCGCCGCACCACTGACGTCCAGCTGAGCGGTGAAGACTGTGACCTTCCCGCGCGCCCAGCGGTCCTCTATTAACACATAGAACATCTCGTATACGTACGGCGTGGGCTTGAGTTTATCGATGTCGTCCAGCACTAGCACGCCCAGTGCCCCAGTTCCGGGCGAAGCTGTCGCGCAGGACTGCGAACAGCGACGCCATGCCCCAGAAGCGGGCGGTGCGGCCCTGCGCGGCCAAGTGGGCGGCGGTCACGGCGAGGTGGATCTTCCCTACCCCAGCCGCGCCGAACAGGTATAGATGCCGGTCAACCCAGCCCGCACAGCTCGCAGGGCAGCGTGAGTGTCGGTCTCGCTCAGCCCCTTCAGGGTGTAGGGACGGTAGCGCTCGGGGAAGGTGGCCAGGAAATGAGGCAGCGCGTGGGCCTGCGGCCATAGGCGGCGCAGTCGCGCCAGATCAGTACCTCACGTTTCAATAGGCCATGGCGACACCCCTATCACCCTCGACATCTACATCCAAGCCCAAGAGGGATTGAAGAAGCGCGCAGTCCTGGCCGCGGCTAGCATCGCTGAGCCGGACAGTGCGTAGGGGTTAAAGAGTAAGCCCCTTCGTGAAAGGGGACTTTTTATTGGTGGGCGGTATAGGATTTGAACCTACGACCACTCGCTTGTAAGTTGGACTCACCACCATAGGAAGGGCCAAGAACCGGAAGGACGAAAATCGCTTTTTTTCATCTCAGACGCTCTCTATCGGGCCACCTCTCCCCTCTTACTTCCGAACGAGGGAGAGGCCATCCAAGCCCCTTTTACGCACGCGTTACGCACGAGCGCATTACACCTGATGCTCTGAGCAGCGGTGGCGACAGTACGAAAACCTTTATCGAGAGAGCCCTGTCAGATGGTTTCTAGCATGCTATTTGCCATGCTCCTGCTGCTGATCGTTCTTGTCGTCGCGCTCCTCGCTGCCGTCCTAATCATCATAAAGCGCGCTCCAGCCCAGAACGGTCAGGTTCAAGCTCACAACGATCAAGGCGCTGCCCCGGGAGGCCGTTCCACTTCGGCGGTCCCCGACCACCTGGACGTGGTCGTCAAAGGTTTCTTCTTCAGTCGCAGCGAAGGCCACTTCTTCCACATGCTGGAGCAGGCCCTCCCGCCCGGCTACCGCGTGTTCCCGAATGTGCGGCTGAACGACCTGTTCCTGATCACCGCCCCGCCTCAGCAACGACAGGCAACGTATGCCCGGCTGCGCGACAAGCACGTTGATTTCCTGATTGTTTCCCTGCCAGATCACCGCCCCGTGGCCGCGATTGAACTGGACGGCAAGAGCCATGACAACAGCAAGCAGCAGTACCGCGATGCGGTTAAGGACACCGCGTTCAGAAGCGCTGGGCTGCCGTTGCTACGCCTGCGGACTGAGGAGACGCACACGCCGGGCTCCCTGACAGCGCTCTTGAGGCAACACCTGCAGCCCGCGGAACGGCGGACGGTGGCTTAAGCGGGCCGCATCTCTGGGCAGGGCTCAATGCGCTCCACGTCGAGCCAATGAGAGCCAGGAGGGATGCCCAGATGAACCCATTCCTCTGTTGTGCCCATACCCGATAGGACACTGTTTTTGCTGCACCTGATGCTCCGGGCGGGTGTAGCGCCGAGGAGACATCCTCCGAAATAGCTCTGTCAGAGGTGTTCTGAAATGCTTCCTGTCATGATCATGCTGCTGGTGATGACTGTGTTTCTGGTTGTTTGCATTGCCCTTCTCAGCCTGGCGACACACTTTTCACCGCAGCGGCGGAAGGTGGCCTAAGCTGGGCGGCCTCCTCGGCAGGGCTCGATGAATTCCACGTCGAGCCAGTAGCCAGTATTGGGCGGCGTCCCAGTCCAGCGGGTTCAGGCGCACCGAGTTGCGCCCGACGAATCAGCTCCGCTCCGTGCTGCGCGCTCCCAGGGGGTTTGGCGCTCTGTACGGACGCTGGGGCGCGCGCTCCTGAACCAGCGCTGCCACACCGGCCGTATAGAGGGAAACACGGGAGTACGGGCGTGTCGCATCACACCACACCCCCTGCACACCTGCGTCACTGCGTCACCCCGCTCGAATTGATGGGTACAGTTCTGGGCGCGCAGATACACCATGTACGCCATTTCTTCAGCAATTTTGGCGGTGGGGCCCACGCCAGTGAAGAACGGGTGGTGGCGCTCGTCGGCCCACTTTGTCCCTTTGAGGTAGAACGTCATCATGCACTCCGTGATGGCGTGAATTTCCACGCCCGTGGTGACCAGACGGGTGTGGCTGCTCACCTTCCGACTCACGTTCTTCCATTGCATGAGTCATCTAATCACGCTGGCTTAAGGCAGGTCTCACGTTTTCTTCACATCTTTGAAAGCAATGTGACAGGACGAAACCCTTCATTGAAATGTTTCTGTCAGAAATTCTCTGGGATGCTCTGTGTCATGATCCTGTTGCTGATCATTCTGGACCTTGCTCTCCTTGCGGCCTTCCTGATCATGGTGAAGCGCTTTCCGGCGCAGAACTGGCTGGTGGATCAACTCGAGATTGATCAAGTCGTGGCACGGCAGACAGCGTCCTAAACAGGGTGGCCCTCTGGGCAGGGCTCGATGAATTCCACGTCCAGCCAGTATTGGGTGGCGTCCCAGTCCGCTGGGTTCAGTTCGGCAGACCACACAGCCCAGGCCTCTGCCCTGATCTCCTCGTGGCAGCCCAGGTAGTCCGCCAGGGCGGTGCGCTCCTCTATGCTGGGCAGGTCATCTGAGTCGCCCTGATCGGCCTCGTACATGCGGGCCAGCTGATCGGCGATCTCGGCAGGCGTGAGGTCGGCGGGACGCATGATGTGAGGATAACTTGCAGTGGAACGCCTGAGGAATACTGCTGAATGCCTCACAGAAAGGTAAGGGGCCCGTCATGCCCATGCGTGAGTACCTGACTGGCCAGGATCGCTAGAACAATTCCCGCAGGCTGTGGACTGGGAAATTCCAGAGCTGTTCTGACGGATAGGTTACGAGGAAAAAGATGAAGCGTTTGATGATGCTCAGCACGTTATTGCTTGGAATGGCTGGAGCGCAGGATCTGCCCAGAGTCGTTAAGGGGAAAAGCGGATGGCTTTTTACAAACGAAGAATTGCAGAAGTTTCCTGCCACTGAAAATGTTTATCTTGAGCAGATGGGAGCAATCGCTCAAGTTGTGCGTCTGCTACGTGAACAAGGTATTGAAGTAGCAATCTTAGTGGCTCCAACCAAGGCGAGTATCTACCCCGAATTCTTGCCCGAAAATCTGAAGAGCAATCTGGACTATAAAGGCAATTACGAAAAAATTTTGGACGATTTCAAGAGAATGGGCGTGTCCAGCGTAAACCTCAAGTCTCCCTTGATCGCTCAAAAAAGTGAAGGCCTGCTTTATCTCAAGACAGATACCCACTGGTCCCCATTTGGCATGAAAGTCGCCTCAGAAGCAGTGGCGAAAGCGATGAAAGATCAGTTAAAAAAATTCCCTGAAGTCGATTTCTCAGCAGAGTACCTTCCACCAATTTTACCCACGTCTACGGATCTCCTAGCGCAACTGCCTGAGAATCAACAGGTTGACTTTGAAAAAGACCCGATTAGTGGCCTGAGAATCACAAGTAGCGAGGTTAATCTGCTCGACGAAACGCCACCGTCCGCGATAACGCTGCTTGGCACCAGCTATTCCACGGCTTTTGATGGACGTGGACTTCCAGCCGCTTATGAAAAAATATTCGGTAAAACTCTAGCAATCGCAGCAAAACGGGATGTACTGAACTATGCTGTTGGCGCAAAGGGGTTTTGGCAGCCGGTTGTTGACTATGTGCGATCCGAAGAATATCAGCTTCGGCCCCCCAAATTGATACTTTGGGAAATTCCAGAACGGTATCTGTCTTTTGAGGCTCCACCTCAGTGGGCGATTCCTTCGTTTCCTTGGCTAGAGAATGAGATCACTGGTGGTAAAAACGATTGTTTGCGTAATTTCGCAAATTGCAACAAAACTTCTAGCACGATGAAATACGTGATGGGCTGGAGGGTTTTAGATATCGTCGGCGGCGTGAATATCTATCGAGCGACAACAGAAGGTTTCTTTGATCGAGAAGGCCCAATCAGACACGGTGGACCTGAACGCAGTGCCGTATCATTCTGGCTGCCCACCTCACAGACTGTGAAGCTCGACTTAGCCCTGACCTCGCCAGTAGAGCAGCAGCGTGTGCAAGTCTTTTTAAATGACAAGCTGATAAATACTACGTCACAAAAATTGAATGACCAGTATGAATACCATTTATCACTTCCTGCCTCGGCAGGCCAGAATCTCTTGGAGTTCCGATACAGTAATTGGAACGGGAAGACGGCGTTATTCCCATCAGGTGAAATGCGCAAGATTGCCGTAACGTTTTTTCAACTAAAACTAACGCGATAGATGTTTAACGACGGTTTTCAATCAAAATATTGACCATATAAGTTAAAATATTAGTATAACGTGTCAAAGATTCTAAAGACTCATCGGTAACAGCCCCCACCCACCCATTGCAGGGAAGTGGGGGCTGTTACCGATGTCTGTGTCGTGCGTCAGCCCGTCGCAGCAGGTAGCGTAAAGCATGCGAGCAGTCCAGGAACGGTGCGGTGTGGACCTCAACGAACAGGGGAAGCCGATTTCACTGCACTGGCGCAACCGAACCTACCGGGTGACGCGCGAGCACGATGCGTTCCGAGCGGGGGGCCGCTGGTGGCTCGGTGAGCCGTCCCGCGATTGCTGGGTACTGGAGTGTGGGACACTAGTGGTAGAAGTCCACCGCTTCGACGAGACGGATCCACCGCAGGAGATCAGCGGGTGGTGGGTGGCTAGAGTGCAGGACTAAAAAGCCCTACCCGGCTACGCCTTAGGAAGACGTGGTTGGACGTACCCCAGCATGAGGCCCACGCGGCCGCCAGCTCCTGAGGGCAGCCGCCCATCCTGACTGCCGTCATCCCCGTCGATTGAGTGGTGTGCTATCAGGCTTCGGATACCAGGATCAGCACCTGTTATTGCAGGCCGGTAAAGCTCAGGCCAGTCTCGCGCACTACCGTCGCGGCCCCCGTGGAGGTGTTGAGCGTCAGCACCTGCCCCCTGCCCGTCAGCCCATACAGGACGCTGCCCCGGAACTTCAGGGCGAATACGTCGGTCTTGCCCGTCCCGCCGATCGCGGTGGCCTTGCCTGTGGTTGGGTCGATGCGGGCCAGCGAGTCGGAAGTCGCCAGATTGGGGCGGACTGTGCCGTAGAGCTGCCCGGCGTCGTTGAACGCCAGATCTCCGCTGGAGAGAAGTCCCATCGGCCCAACGAGGGTGGCCCGCCCCGTGGAACTGTTGACCGTGTAGAACTGACCGCCCGTGGACGCGCCGTAGAGGTTGCCTGCGCCATCGGCAGCTAAGGCGTTGATGTTGTCGTTTGCGCCCAGTGCACCGACGGTACTGACCGCTCCATCGGTCAGGCTGATCCGGACCAGACTGCTGGAGGTCAAACCGTACAGTTCGGTCCCGGCCAGGGCCACATCGGTCAGGGAGCCGCTGAGATTCAGATCAAACTTTTTCTCGTCTTGACCATTCCCGATCAGGACAATGCTGTACAGCGCGTTGCCGGTCACGGCGTAAGCCCGGGCATCCGGGTGGTTATCGTCTGCTATCGGCGGCGGGGTTCCACCCCCACAGGCAGACAGGATGAGGGTGGCGGTGACGGACAGCAAAGCAATTTTCTTCAAGGTAATCCTCCACCGTCCGTATAGCATCTCGATTCCGGATGCTCAGACAGATTTGCCAGACTCCAATGCCTCAGCAACGCAGGGCACGCATTCGGATAAGGTGCGCTAGTTCGCCGCCGAGCGAGCGAGGCAAACAAAGAAGCCCCACCCGCCCACGCCAAAGCGCAGGGAGGTGGGGGCTTTCAGATCGAGCGGGCTGTGACTATTTACACCTCCCTCCATCCAGCCGGTGCGTATAGTGACCGCGTCGGCAAAATGTACGTTCGCTTCCTATCCTGTGATTCACCCAGGGGGTCTTATGTCGTTGTCCCGTACCCTGCCCGTCACCCTGACGCTCAGCCTTCTGCTCGCCGCCTGCGGTCAGCAGACCACGACTGTTGATTCCGTCGTGGCTGCCCCCAGCAACCAGGCCCCCACCAGTGCCCAGGCGCAGACGAACGCCGCACTGGACACGTTTGCACGCCAGCTCGCCGTGTCCCTCACGGAACCGGGCGTGCGTTCCCTGATCGCAGAGCAGACGGCCCTGGCGTTCGATGGGGACACCGAAGCCCTATACACCTCGCTGGCCTCACAGTCCACTGGCACCAAGACGTTCGCGCAGGCGCTGTCGTCCGGGCTGAGCGCGCAAAGCCTGAACACCCTGGCAGCACAGGTCCCGAAGTTGAACATCGCGGTGCGCGGCGGCAAGTGGGATCACGCGGGCGTGACTCCATGGGTGGCCGTCTCACCTGAAGGGGGCGATGAATTTGCTCCGGTGGTGGCGTACGACGCCCAGGGCCGGGCGCATCAGCTCGACAGCCGTAAGGCACCAGCGATGCCAGTGGTGGTGGTGGGCGTGAACGAGCGGGTGGACGACACGGGCGCGCTGTTGCCGGAGTCTCTCCCTATCCCGGTGCAAAGGACCGGCAACCTCACAGCCCAGGGCTGTTACTCGGTGAAACTGGTGCGGGTTGATCTCTACGACGATAAGGAACCCTGGACGAGAGGGAAGGCTGAAATCTATGTGGCCGTCAGTGGCCCAGGCATCGGGTGGCGCGGCCACATGCGGATGATCACCGAACCAGGGGATTACCTCGATGCCATTCAGGCGTTTGGCTGTACAGACGGTGACGTTCGCTTTTACTGGTATGAGGCCGACGGCGGCAGTGAGAACCATGCGATTTCGGTGGGTCCGTGGTCTTTTGGGATCAGCAACGATTCGAGCGATGATTTCCTGGGCAGTACCACGATGCGTAAATCCTTGTTCGAAGGCACGTCCGTTGATGCGACACCTCTTGGAGACCTGAAGCAGTACACCCACTGACCGAGGGGGACCATTCCATCAGACAACAAGCCCCCACCCGCAGCCGAAGGGCCGGGTGGGGGCTTTGGACTCAAGAGGAGACTAGGCAGCAAGCCAAAAGTGAGCCACAGCCTAAAACCTGGGCCGTGGCTCACTCAATTCAAGAGCGTGAATTAGGGCTGGGCCTTCGCAGGAGATCAGCGGGTGGTGGGTGGCACGGGTGCAGGACTGAATGAAAAAGCCCCACCTGCCTACGCCGGGGGGCATATAGCGAGGCAGAGACCACCTGACGTCCACCGGGCACCAGATCCTATTTCTTTTCCCTAAATTGACTTGCGATGAAGCTTCTAGCTTGTTTTGGCCCCACCACTGCGCATGTTGCAACCATGATTTTCCGATTGGCAGGATTGAAGACTTCGTAGTCTAAAGACCATGGGGGCTCAAGGCGTTCTAATGCCGAGGTCATTTGCTCCATGGTAAATACATCCATGCTGCCAGGAATTTGATCCTTAAGAAGATCCCTTTTGTAGAGAACACTCTGGCACTCCTTGACAAATTCCTCGCCTCTATCTCCGAATTGCGAGAATATGAATACTACGAATATGACCGCAACAATAAATATCATGATCGGGTGATTCTCGGCCTGATCAACCTCGGGCTGGTTTACCTTCTCCATAAGACGACACCAGCTTGGCACGCATGTCATTACGGTTTCCCTCCAGAACAGCGGATGACCAACGAACAGCACTGAGACAAGGAAAGCCCCACGCGGCGGTGGGGCGGTCAAGCCTGTCTTCACCCGGACAGACCCTGGTTGTGGGGTACGACAAGCGTAAGCCTGCGTACTGTTAAAAGGCTATGACGTTTGCCCCTGATACAAAAAAGCCCCACACAGTGTTGGGGCCAATTCCCGCCTCACATCGGCAGGGCCTGCTTATGGATAGAGGGTAATTCGCCAAATGTCACAAGAGCATGAACGTCTTTCCTGGCGACTCAACATAAAAGCCGCCCGGTGAAGGGCGGCATGCAAGTAAGGGCAGGATGGCGGCCTCGGTTTGGCAAAAGGTTGGCCCGCAACCCCACGACGAGCACGGGCCTCAGCAATCCTACATTAGACCACTTGCAACGGACGCCTGCAGACCATCTACCAATCGCCTGTGCTGTCCGTTACTTGGCCATCGACGGGGCAAAGTCCGCGTCAGTCGCGGGCCGTCCCAGCGTGTCGTCATCCAGCGGAATCACCGGCGCAGCAGGCGCGGGCACCTTATCTGGCCCGAACACTTTCAGGAACGCACTTTCGATCAGGGCTTTCACCCCATCTCCGGACAGCAGGGGGATGATCCAGGGTTCCACCATGTCTGGCAGCGCCGCCTTGGCCGCAACCACTAGGACTACTTGGGCGATTGCCGCTCGGTCCTGCCCGGCAACGATGCCCTTCAGCTCCTGGGCGGCCTTGACGGTCTCCCCTGCCAGGTCAAAGACGGCGGTGATGTTGAAGCCGCCGCTCAGCAGGCCCTTGGCCGACTCGATTAGCGGCGGCATGTACTTGTCGGTCCAGGACTGTAGGGCGCTCTGGGTGGTGGTGTCAGAAGCCGACAGCGAGAGGGCGGTGGTCAGCATGGCGAGGGTGTTGAACTTGTTCACGGTGGTGCTCCTACGGGCGCGAGAGCGAATTGTCAGCGCTCGAAAGCGCGGCAGACCGTCAGTTGAGGAGCGGCAATGCCGGGATGTTGCCCGGTACCAGCCCGTTGATGTAGATCTCGGTCTTGGCGGTACGGGCGTCCACCGTGATGCCCTGGGCGGGAAACTGGACGATTCGTCCAGTGACGTCCTGACCGTTGACGAGAGTGCGGGTAGGGTTGCCGCGGAGCGCTTGCAGATCCTCGATTCGCCGCTTCGCCCCGCGTGCTTTCAGCCACTCTTCAGGGTGGTGGTAGTGCTCGGTCACAAAGGCTTCACAGACGCGTCGGTCCTTGTAATGCGTGCTCGGCCAGTAACTGATCGGCAACGACACACCTGAGCGTTTGACGTAGAAGTGCAGGTGGGCCTTCATGCCGCTACGTGGCCCGCCCTTCCCGATCTGCCCGATCAGGTCGCCGCCCTGAACCGCCTCCCCGCGCTTTACGTGGATGTCGCGGCAGTGCCAGTAGCCGCTGATCGAGCCGTCGCCGTGCTCGATTTCGATCATGCCGCCGATGTAGCTGTCCCAGCCGATGTTGACCACGATGCCGGTGTCGGTCGCGTGAACTGGGTCACCCAGATCGGTGTCGCCGCCCGTAACGGCGTTGAAGTCACAGGCCGGATGGACGCTGCCTTCGGAGGCGTAGTACAGGGGGTCCATGAAGCCGCACTTTGCCTGCACGGTGTAGGCGGTGGTGGGCGTATTCAGGACTGGGTAGAAGCTGGTCATCGTGTCTCCAGTTCGCGCACCTGCGCTTCGAGCATCCGAATCCGGTCCTGGTCATTCGGGCGCACGATGATGCGCAGCGGCAGCGCCACCAGCGCCAGCAACAACAGTGAGAATCCAACCGTCAACGGCTCCCCCGTGATCTGTCCCACCCCGATCCGCAGGCACAGCCCCACGATGGTCAGCGACAGCCCCACCGCGACAATCCAGTGGTAAGAGCGCACGAAGAACAGCGCGTATCCGCACAGGAAGATCACGGTCAGCCGCGCGAGCACGAAGGCCTGCCAGCCGCCCACCGTGGTCCGTGAGAGGTCCGCCAGTGGGCCAGGAGCAGCAACGGCAATCCAGGCCAGCAAGACCACCAGCCCCAGCCCCACCACATGCCGGGCAGTCATAGGCGGGTGCTGTAGAGGGTTCTGGGCCGCCAGAATTCGGCGGGTCCGTTCACGCCGGGTCATCGTCTTTGCCTCCATCATTGGCTGCCGCCTTTTTGCGCCCCGCCACCGCTTTCGAGAGTCGTCCGGCCCCAGAGCCCAGGTAGTCCAGCAGCGTGTCCAGGCCGTTGACGCTGATCCAGTCGGTCACGCGCGGCCCGAGGATGCCGCCCAACCCGGCCAGCACGAACGTCCCCACAAAGGTCTTGAGGGGCTTGATGTACTCGGGAATCGCCACCGCGAAAGCCGCGCCGATGATGCCCCCCAGCAGCGTGTCCGGAATCAGACTCATCCACGAGCTGAGCGGCACACCGGCCTCGTGTTGCAGCCGCCGGGCGCGCAGGGTGGTCAGCAGGCTCATGATGGCCGCCATGCCCGCCGCATACGCCAGCACCTGCCAGTCCACCCCGGCCAGGATGCTGTCGGTGGGTTTGATGTTTGCCATGTTCAGGCCACCTCATGGCCACATCCAGGGGGCGCGCAGGCCCGGAATCTTGAAGGTGTAGATCTTGCCGGACTCGGCCACCCACTGACCGCGCCAGTACCACGGCACTCCGCGCCAGGTGAACGGCCTGCCAGGACTCAGGACTTCCCAGGGGTACTCGCGCCCCGAGGCCAGCCGCACGACGGCGTATCCGTCCTCGGGGCATTCGGGCACGGTGCGGATGGTGACGTTGTAGATGCCAGGGACGCGGGTGGGTGTGGCGCTGCGGTCCACCCGGCACAGCGTCAGGGCACCCGCGCTGGGGAGCAGCAGGGCGAGAAGAAGCGGAAGGGCGCGGCGCATGAACCCACTGTCGGGGCGAGGGTGACACCCCGCATTCATGCCGACAGTCGCCCGATGGTCAGGTTGGCCGCCACCACACTGTCGAGCCAAGCCTGACGCGCCGCATCCAGCATGGCCTGCGTGATCGGGCCGTCGGGCATCTTGGTGTTCGTGCCCAGCGTGCCCTGCAACACGCCGTTGATGTTCTGCACACTGATGTCGTAGCGAGCGTTGGGATTGGTGGCCGTGGGGATGCTCCAGCCCACAAGGTTGCCATCGGCCAACACTGTTGCGGGGTCACGCGGCGTGCCAGTGACGTAATCGCGCAGGTAGATGCCTGCGTCGCTGTCCGCGTCCAGAAGCGTCCCATCAGCCAGCCTGCCGGTCCCCAGGATGATGTTGTTCAGGATCGACATGTCATTGCCGTCCGCAACCGCGATGCCGTAGTTGCTGGTTTCCAGGATGGTGTTGTTGCGGGCTTCCTGATATCGCCCGCCACCGTCACCCAGCACGATGCCGCCGCCGGAGTAGCTGGCTGCCGGATTCCAGGCATAGGCCCCTTCGAACAGGTTGTCCTGCACGATGATCCGGTCGGTGTTGGACTTGCCGGTGCTGTCGCTGAGGTTGACGGTGTCCTCGATGTGGGACTCGCGGGGCTTATTCAGCGTCCGGTTGCGTTCGATCCGTGCGCCTGGAATGCCGTTGACGTGGTTGAACTGGCAGAATTGGAGGCGGTAGAAGTCCGCCTGGCCAGTCATGTACCCGCCGTTACCGTCCGAGAGGCGCCCGTTGATGTTGCGCCCGAAGTTCAGACGCACGATGAACGTCTCGGTGGTGCCGTTGCCGACGTACCCGTTGAAGTAGATGCCGCCCGTGCCGTCGAATTCGCAGTTCTCCACCAGCGCGGAAACGAGACCTTGCAGGTCTGCAAATCGTCCCTGGGGCTTGCCCGCCACGTTGGGGTTGAGCCCTTCACCGGCCATATTGCGGATCGTCACCCGTGCGCCAGTCTTGCGAGCGCGGATCAAGTCTCCCCGTCCGCGGACGTGCCCGGTATGGATGGTGACGGGGTCAGTGGTGGTGATGTTGACGGCTGGGATAGTCCGGTCATCCACACTCTGCCAGTTGCCGGAATACACACCGCCAGCACTGATGGTGATCGGTGGAGCGTAGGTGATGCCGATCACGGGCGTGCTGATGACAATGTTCGCAGAGGCGGCAGCCGCACCACCACGCAACACCTTGACGGTGTAAGGCCCGCTAGCGCTGTAGCTGTGCGTCAGGCTGGTCTGCGCCGCCACCACGGTTCCGTCGCCCCAATCCAGCTGATCGTCCACCTGCAAGCGCCCCAGCGTGGCCGTGATGGTGGCTCCTGTGACGGCGCTGGCTTTGTCGAGAGCTAGCGTGGGCAACTGGACGGCGGGCGCGATGTTCACCGTCACTTGCTGGCTGGCCTGCGCGGTCTGAGGCACTGGGCTGGATAGATCGGTCACCACCGCATAGACGGTGTTGGTGCCGTTGTCCGCCGCCGTGATCGGCCTGCTGGCGGCGTAAGGGCTTTCGTCATCAACCTGGATGACGTTGCCGAGGGCAGGATCGCCCCAGTAGAAGGTGACGTTCTTGATCCCACGCGGGCTGGAGGCGGAAGCGGTCATGATGAGCGTCCCTGCCGCCGTAAAGTTCATCGAGTCGACGCCCAGGCTGATGGTGGGGAGCACCGGCGTCAGTTCCACGTTTACGGTGGTCTCGTGGAACGCCAGTACGGCCCCAGCCGCGTCCAGCCCTTCCAGGCGGTAGGTGTAGGCCTTGTCCGCGGTGCCTGCCTCGATCTGCCGGATGACTTGGCCAGCGCTCAGGGGTTCGGTCTGCTCAACCCCATCGATCAGCAGACGCAGGCGGGTGACGTTGGTCGCACTGAGGGTCAGGGTCAGCGGGCCAGGGCTGGTGATGGTGCCGGGCGTGGCGCTGATCTGCACACTGGGCAGGCCTGCTGGCGTGAGGACGGGCGGGGCGGTGCCTGCCCGGAGGGCGCTCAGCAGCCCAGCAAGGCAGCCCTGACGTTCCTGTTGGGCCGCCACGGCAGCCTGCGCCTTCTGGATGGGTGTGGGGTCCGAGGGCATGGTTCAAGCATCGGGGGGAGGATGACACCCGACAGACAATGCCCCGCGAGACACGAGGACAAGGGGTTGCGGTTTCAGGAGATTGGGACGTCAGAGCCCTGAAAGAGCTGTACTGCAAAAATGGGCCATGAGGCGCAAATTACGCAGATTTAGAATGATGCCAGTGTATGACTGGATGTGGCTCCTGGCGCTCGCTGCTGTCGTTCTTGTGCTTGCCTATGGGTTACTGAGGGGCTGAAGCTCTCCATTGTTGTAAACGACAAACCCCCGCGCTGGCGGGGGTTCTTTGTTGGCCAGTTCTGTGCGGCGTCGCTACCTGACCTGGATGTCTTCAAGGATCAGGTTGCGGTCCTCGATCAGTCGGTAAGCCGGATTGCTGATCGTCAGGGTGGTCTCCCCCTTGAGCGTGAGTCGGTGGTCCTCGTCAGCAGCCTTGATGGGCAAGCTCTCGGGCGTGGCTCCCGTAATCTTCAGGACTGGGAAGGTGCCGTCTACCGCCGTGCTGACCGTATGGAAAAGCAACTGGCCAGAGCCACAGGGCCGGATTGTCATCTGCCTGGTGCCGGAGAGAAAGGCGGTCCCAAAAGGGTCCCGCCAATCAGTTGAAGGGCTGACCTTGCCAGACAACCCAATGCAGTTCCCCGAGAAAACAATGTTCGCGAAAAAGACGCTGCGTTGTTCGGCTTTCAGATAATCATTCAGGTACGAGAGATACACGCGCCCCTGTTCGGGAATGGGGATGTTCAGCGTTTGTGTCCCCGTGATGACCTGGCTCAGCAGATCCTGTTCACCCATGCTGACCAGCAGGCGTGGGCCGCTGCCGCCAGCGGCTTCGCCGGTGGCCTTCATCGTAAGCGTGCCGGGTTTGCAGACTTGCAGCTCAAGGACAGCGTTGCCGTTCAACCGGAAGCCCGCTGGTGTGGGCATGACGCTGCTGGTGTCGTAAGCGTAGATGGGGCTCGGGGTAGGGACAGGGGTGCAGGCGGTGGGATTGGGATGGACGGGCGTGAGTTCGGCAGTCTGCGGCGCTCCCAGCGCCATCAGAGCAGCAACGGCCATGGCTGGCAGCCCGATGGCAACCACCAACCCACGGATCACGCTCAGGTCATCCCCTTCATCAGTCGCTGCTGAGCATTCTCAGGCGTTCGGCGATCTCGTCTTCCCGGCCCTTGACCGCTTTGTTGAGATCTCCCAGCACCAGGGCGACGCATGTCGAAGAGAGCGCGAATTTCCGCGTGATCGGCCGGCACGCCGTGAATATAACGGCTGTGGGGCGCGTGCCGGAGAATTGGCAAAAACTGCTGGACCCTCTCGACCAAGAACTGATCGCCATTCCCGAGGAGCAGAAATGATCCGGTCAATGACGAGCCCCTGCATTTGGCGGGGACTTGTGCTTAAGAAGCCTTGCTCGCTGGGTGCAGCATCCAATAGGGGGACATTTTTATCAGACCTTAATCAGGCAGGCGAGTAAACTGCCCAAGTGAAAAAAGTTCTGCTGTCAGCCCTCCTGCTGGGGTCCATCGCCTCCGCACAAGAAAACCTCTATGACCCCGCCCCACCCGCCAACAGCGCCTTCGTGCGGGTACTGAATGCGCCGACGGCCACCCTGGGCGGCAAAGCCGTCACCGCCGAGAAAGGCGCAGCCAGCCCCTACGTTGTGATTCCCCAGGGCGAGTTCGCGGCCAAGCTGGGCACGATTACCAGCAAGCTCAAGGTGGAGGCAGGCAACTTCTATAGCGTCGTTGCCAACGGAAACAAGCTGGTGTTGCTGACTGATCAGGCCGCTGAGAACCGCGCCAAAGCCCTGCTCACGATCTACAACCTGAGCAAGACGGCCAGCGTGGACCTCAAGACCGCTGACGGCAAGACCGCGGTAGTGTCCAGCGTCAAATCCGGCGAGAGCGGCAGCCGCGCCGTCAACGGCATCACCGTGGACCTCAGCGCCTTCGACGGCACCAAAGCCCTGGGCACCCTCAAGGGCGTGAAGCTCGAACGCGGCAACGCCTACGCCCTGGTGCTGACCGACGCAGGGCTGACGTTGACGCCCAGCACCACCAAAACCAAGTAAGGCGGGCCTGAGGCGTGGTCTTCAGCAGCAACGTCTTTCTGTTCCTCTTCCTTCCGCTTTTCCTGATCATCTATTACCTGCTGCCCTTCAAGTGGCGGTCCGCGTGGATCCTGCTGGGCAGCTATGCGCTGTACTCATGGTGGCGGGTGGACTTCCTGTGGCTGCTGATCGCCATCACTGTGGTGTCGTACTGGTTCGGTTTGGTCTTGGGGCGACAACCGGATGGTCAGAGGCGGCGCTGGACCCTGGTGACGGCCGTTGTGCTGAATCTCGCGGCGCTGGGCTACTTCAAGTACGCCAACTTCGGCATCGAGAGCTTCAACGCCATCACGCAGAGCTTGGGTTTCCAGCCGTTCGCTTTCACCCCGATCCTGCTGCCCATCGGTCTGAGCTTTTTCATCTTCCACGCGATCAGCTACATCGTGGACGTGTACCGCCGCGAGGAGCCACCCACTCATAAGCTGCTGGACTTCGCTGCCTTCATCGCGCTGTTCCCACACCTGATCGCCGGCCCAGTATTGAAATACAACCTGCTGGCCGATCAGTTCCGGACCCGCACCCACACCCTGGAGAAGTTCAGTTATGGAGCCACGCGCTTCATGACCGGCTTCGCCAAGAAGGTGCTAATCGCCGACACCATCGCGCCGCTGGTGACTGCTGCGTTCAATCAGCCGAATCCAACGATGGCCGACGCCTGGCTGGGCGCGTTGGCCTACACCCTGCAGCTGTATTTCGACTTCAGCGGTTACTCGGACATGGCCATTGGACTGGCCGCGATGATGGGCTTCAAGTTCCCCGAGAACTTCAACCATCCCTACATCTCCCGCAGCATCACCGAGTTCTGGCGCCGCTGGCACATGAGCCTGTCGAGCTGGCTGCGCGAGTACCTGTACATCAGCCTGGGTGGGAACCGGAAAGGCCGGGCCAGAACCTACCTGAACCTGTGGCTGACCATGGTGCTGGGCGGACTGTGGCACGGGGCCAACTGGACCTTCGTGCTGTGGGGCGTGTGGCACGGCAGCATCCTGGCCGTCGAGCGCCGTATGAAGGAGGCCAGCCTCTGGAAACCCTCTCCAGCGTGGCTGACCATCCCTGGCACCATGATCTTGGTGATGCTGGGCTGGGTGATGTTCCGTGCCGACAACGTGCCGGACGCCTTTCGGATGTATGGCGGCATGCTCGGCCTGAACGGTGTAGGCCTGAGCGACACCCTGGCGTGGCAGGTCAAGGGCAGCGTCCTGCTGACCATGCTGCTGGCCGCTGTGCTGGTCTATGTCGCTCCTTTGTGGGGCCAGCGCGTTGGGGATGTGGGCAGTCGGTTGCTGAAGCCCGCCCTGGCGGTGGGAGCCACGGTGACGTTGTTGCCGCTGTTCGTGTTGGCGGTCATGAAGCTGTCGGCTCAAAGCTACACTCCGTTCTTGTACTTCCAGTTCTGAGGTGAATGGATATGACTGAATTTGCCCAGGACACGGTGAAACCCAATGCCGACAATCCAACCGCGCCGCGCATCCTTCACTGGCTGCCCGCTGCCTTCTTGCTGACCGTAGTGGCCGTCGGTGCCATTGCCACTCTGACCAGCCCTGGCTTCCGTGAAGCGCAGCCGGACAAGACGGTAATCAACGGCGAGTGGATGCTGTCGTGGGAGAAGAACCTCGATAGCAAGGTGCCATGGCGCACGCCCAGCGTGAACCTGTGGGGTGGCCTGAACTACCGCCTGTTCGGCGAGGCCCAGGACGGTGCACTGATCGGCCAGTACGGCTGGCTGTTTACGAACGAGGAGTTCCAGACGGCCAGCACCGATGCCGCCGAGTTCCAGAGCAAGATAGCCTACGTCAAACAGGTCCGAGACCAGCTGGCGAAGGACGGCGCGAAGCTGGTGGTGGCGTTGATCCCGGCCAAGGTGCGCATCTATCCGCAGGAGGTGGGGCGGGCAGGGGTGCCGGCCAGCCACGACACCTTATATGCCGATTTCAGAGATCGGCTGGAAGATGCCGACATTGCTGCGCCAGATCTGGCTGCGGCGTTGAAGGCAGCCAGATCCCAGGGCAACGTGTTCCTTCGCACGGACACCCACTGGACGCCACTGGGCGCCGAGATCGCAGCCCGCGCTGTGGCGGAGACGGTGCAAGAATTGAACCTGGAGCTACCCCCCGCCGACTACAGCCTGACGCACAAGCCTGATGTTGCGCGCGCCGGCGATCTCCTGCGCTACGTTCCCGTGCCGGAGGATGTGGGCCCTGAGCTGGATCGGGTGAGCGAACCTGAGTACACCCGCACTGACGAGGGCGGGGGTGGCCTGCTGGGCGACGAGAGCATTGCGGTCACGCTCGTGGGCACGAGTTATAGCGCAGACAGCAAGGACAACGTCTGGCACTTTGACGACGCTCTGGCTGCAGCGCTGGGCACCGAGGTGCTGAATGCTGCGCAGGAAGGTAAGGGGCCGATTGTGCCGATGCGCGAATACCTGAAGAGCCAGGACCGCAAAGACAACCCCCCGCAGGTTGTCGTCTGGGAGATCCCGGAGCGTTTCCTGCGGGTTGTTTATGACGCTGAGTGAACTTTCGTCATTCAGGCGAAAGCCCCCGCAATCTGCGGGGGCTTTCTATGGCCGAGCGTTGGATTATTTCGCCGGAATACTTACATCGCCCTGACCAAGATCATGGCTAAAACGGTTGGCCCAGTCCAAGTATGTCTGTTTATTGGTGATGGAGTACATCGCAAGCAACTGATAAATATGGACTGTTTGGTACGGATACTGGATCAGTTGGATGCGTGGTGCAACGATGCCATCCACTAGGTGGCCCAGATCGTACGCAGAGTAGCCGCCAAGCTCGAAATACGGCAGGGCACTCTCTAACGAATATGCCCCGCACTGGAATAGCCTTGATGCTTCTAAGCCAGCCCTGGTTTTATCCACCTTACTCCAGTCGTACAGGCCCAGCAAAGCGAAGACACCACCGTTAAATACATGACTGGCCGATGATTTGGCGTCTTGTGGGTACTCCTCGAACCAGACATACCTCGCCAGTGAAGGGTCAATGTTCCCAAGGTTACTTACAGTGCCTCCCCGTTCGACAGGCACATGGAGGAAATCGAGTGCTTTCCGGCCGGCGACCAAGTATTTTTGGTCCTGCGTTAGGTTATATGCTCTAGCGAACACACTCAGAGCCTGCCCCTGGGACATGGCTGAAACCCAGTTCGCTGGGTATTCCCCCATATTGCGTGCGGCTTTGTAAGGGTAAGGCATGAGCAATGCCCCACGTCCGTCCTGCCCCTTAATCAGAGCCTCGGCGTGCTTAAGGAATGTCGCCTTATCTTCTGGTTTCTGGTTTGCCAGAAAACGGCCATAATATTTAAAGGCGTTTTGTGCAATCGTATTGGGATTCCGATAGTACTTCCCTTGGTACTTTACGACTGGAATATCTTCGTCGTCCAGGCTGATGAGGTCCCAGCGCTGTACGACCTCTTGGTTACCGTAGCCCAAGTAATCCCCGTTCCATGTATGTCCGCCGGGAGTAACGTAAGTGGCCCACTGACTAGGAGCTTTCTTAAACCGCTCCAACGCCTGCGCCACCGGTAACGCATACTTGTCTCCAGGTTTCCACTCTGGCCAGGCGTCAGCTGCAGACGGGACAGTAGCGCAGGTGAGGGGCGTAGCGGTCTGAGCCGTACCGGTGGACAGGGCCAGTAGGCCAGAGATGATCAGTGCAGGAAAGCCGAGTTTTTTAATTATCATAGAACTCCTCAAACTAGATTATAAGGGGCGAGCGGTATTGGTCTCTCCTGCTAACGAGGAGTTCAGCTTGTACTATCCGGTGATAGACCACCATGTGAGAGGCAGATTTCGTCTTAGATCGGCCAAGTACACGCAGAGGTAGGCCGTCATCCTGTGGATTGTGCGTTTATAAAATTTTTCTAGTATTTATAGACAGCGATTTTCGCTGATCCCGAAGCTGTATCCGGAAAGCTTACGGTTATATTTTTCAGTTCGATAGAATTATCTAGCTCGATAGTAAACTCCTTAGCCGCCCTCCCTCTCTCTTTCGCCAGACGAACTTTTTGCATCTCTTTCCCGTCGCTGAGTACTATATCCATCGCCCTAGATTCGTAATTTCCAAGCGAAATCTTTATAAAATAGGATGAGCCGCGAAGCGACGGTGATGTGAAATCGATTGTGGAGCTACCACCTAGTTTTGGGATGCTGTGTTCCTCAAGAAGGACTGGATTTTCAGCTAAGAGGGGAAGAATTTGCCTTAAAGTAATTGGGCTGAACGAATTTGTAGAAATGTAGTCAATATATTGAGTAGGTATTTCCCAAATAATCAGTTTGGGCTCGATATCCTTGGGGTTATGGAAAGTATAATAGTCCAATATAGAGCTCATGGCTTCACCGCCATTGATTGCTATATTGGTTACAGATGCTCCAAGTGAGAGTTCGAGATATTGAGCGAGCCCCATTTTATAGCTATCTGCCGAGTAGCTACTCCCTGCAAGTAGCACAGGAAAATTATCATCCTCAAGCAAGCTTCCACCCGAAGTAATTTCAGTAGCCACTGTTGGGTAAGTTTCTATTAGTGGCTTCCAGTCAGTTTTGGGGCAATCCAATTTCACTCTCACATCCCAACCGAAACCATCACGACTCACGCTAGGCAGAGGTAGGAGCTTGAATGTCTTTGTTGATATTAGTTTGGTTAGCTCGGGCTTTTGCTCTTTTAGAATTTTCCCAACTGCATTTGCCGCTACTTTAGCCCCTTCTGGGCGCCAGTGACCATCTTGAAGGAAAAACAATCGGACGCCTGGATTCAAAGCCAACTCAGCATTGGCGGCTTCCATAAAGTTCACAGTTGTAACGCCATAGTTTTTCAAATCATCTACAGTAGCTTGATAGGCATTGAGCGTTTGGGCTTTAAAGTCGCCAGCATTAGCCTTGGAAAATATATTCCCATTGACTTCACCAGGATCTAAGGTGCCCGCTAGGGTAAATCCCGATCGTGGCACCGGAATGACCACTACTTCTGTACCCCTGGCCTTCAACATTTGAATAAGACGCTTAAAATATTCACTTGACGCCTTGGGCACAGTGTGCTTCCCCGTCTCAATTTGAACGGCACTCAGAATCTGACCATTGCTCCCAAAGTAGTACTGATTACGATCTGTAAAAGGTGCACACTCGGGACGCGCGGCACTGGCCATTGCACTCGTGGCAACGGCGAGTACCGTTAAATATTTGGTATACATCACGCAGATTATATCTGGACCGGACCTTCACATTTGGACGATAGCGCGAATAGGGGCTGGCCCAAGCGGCAAAGCCGGTCTGGTTGTCCATCGCCATCCAAGCTGGCCGATTCTGTGTGGGGTCAGGTCACAGCAATCCATGCCAGCGCATGATGCCCACGGCGTAACGCCGAGTCAGGAAGCCCGTCGCATACCACTCGCGGAGTTGCTGCGCTAGCCGTGCGTCAAACTGTGCAGGCCAGGACAGGTCTGGGGCAAAGGGCGGGACTTTGTGGTCTACCGCCGTTAGCCCTTTATTCCAGCCCTGCTCTAGCGTGGGCAAATAGAAGGAGCGCATAAAACGCGGTGTGGACCAATAGATGCTCATGATTGTGCGGGACATACCCGCCACTTCATCTCGAGTGAACACGCTGCCCGCCGTCTCCACGCACTCTTTAATGCCGCGCAATGTTCCCGAGACATGCCCGAAATCCTCTCCATATCCGATCAGGTTGGCGCTATTGCTCGTATACCCCGTCCATCCGCTCGTATACGGGTTGACCACTGGTGTGGTGGTGGTCCAGGCGAGATTCTGCCAGGTGCCTCGGCGCGTGTAGTGCCAAACGTGCACCCCGTCCATCACGTATAAATCCCGCTTGATCCGCCGCATGATGCCCAGCGCCTTGGTCATGAACCCAGTGGCCTCTGGCGTGGGACTAATGCCAAACCCCCGCGTTAGGCGGTAGGCCACGAACAGCGCGGCTGCCACGGTGGCGTCCATGTTGATCGGGCACTCGATCCCGCCCGGAATGTAGCTGTAGCCGTCGCGCATTCCACCTGTCGCCGCCGTGTTGAAGCGCATGAAGTAGCGCCCCTCACCTGCGAGCAGGCTGTTGTCGGTGTTGGTCGCATGCGTGCTGTCAGCGTATAGGTCATCCAGCGCGTGCAGAGATTCGAGGGCCAGGGTCTTGTAACTGGCGGCTTTGGCCGTCAGATCGGTGGGCGTGAACTGGCTCTGTTCCACCGCTTCCACCCACAGGAGGATCGGGTAGATCAGCAGCGCCTGGTGCAACGGATAATGGACCAGTACGCCGGGATGCGGGGGGCTGGCCAGCACGCGGGCGCTGTACATGTTGCCGTCCACCGAGGGTTGAAACGAGTCCGTTCCCCAGAGGGGCCGCGTGACCCCCATGAAGTCGGGGGTGACCGGGGAACGCCGATCATCGCGCAGCGCCAGCGCGGCATCAATCAGCGGAATGCTCCGGCGCAGCATGTCGAAATCGGTTGTGACCTTGAAGGCGTACACGTCGGACTGCACGTTCACCACGCCGAGGTCAAATACCCATTCATAGAGCCGCTGTGAGGCCGTGGGCAGCACATAGGGCTGCGTGGCGTACAGTTCGCGCCGCACGTCCTCTTCCCCGTAGCCCGCCCGCTGGCCCCGTGACACGGGATTGATCACCGAGGGATCGGCGGGAACAGACGCGGCAGGGAAGATCAGAACGCCGCCGACTTCGCTCTGTCCAGCAGCCTTCGTGAAGTTCAGGTTGAGCTGTATGCCAAAGGCCACGGCGTCTGCAGGCCAGGTGGCCTTGCTGGTGATCTCATAGATGCCGTAACCATCGCTGGTGGTCCCGACTTTGGGGGTGGTCGAGGACAGGCTGGCGATGGTTGCGCCTTCAGCGGAGCTGAGCAGCTCCTGACCTGCGCTGTTGATGACCGTGATGTAGATGTTATTCGAGTGCCCCGCCAGAAACTTGGCATACACCCAAACCTTCACCGGGCCTCGGTTGGCCGGAAGGGAGATGGGGTCGCGTAGGGTGTTCAGGGCGAGCCAGCCCCCGGGGGTGTTCAGGATGCTCTTGCCGCCCAGGGGGCCGGGGGTCCCTTGCACGGGCGGAGTCCAGTTTGCTCCTACATTGAATTTCAGGCCCGCCCCAAATAGGCCGAGATTCCCGCCGTCAGGGAGCATGTTCTCAGTGGCGAGTCTGCCAGCATAGGCAGGCGTGACTAGGGTGGTGACTGCCGTGCCCCAGTTGCTCGCGCCGCTGTTCTTGATGTAGATGTTGCCTGTGGCGGTATCGAAGCCCGTCTGTCCCACGGTGGCCGCCGCGAACTTGGCGTCCAGCAGTGTTTTGCTCGTGGCACTGACGCCTGTGGCCGAGAGAATCGCCAGAGCGTTGTAGGCGGCCTGCACATCAGCCTGAGCCTGCTCAAGATCGTCCAGCCCTAACTGAATCGCCGTCAACGTCTGCCCGTAGGTGTCATTCTGGTTGGCCAGCTCTTCCGCCACCGCAGCGAGGCTCAGCAGCTGCTCTGGTGTGGCCGCTACCGCCCGGCCCTGTGACAGCAACGTATTGATGTCCACGATGCCAGTAGAGGTTTCTATCGGAACGAAGGATAGCGAGGAAATTGGAGTCGAGCCCCGGTAAACGGTCAGGCGGTGCTCTGGCGGAATGAACCCCTCACCGGGCGCCGTCCCTGCTGCGCTGTAGGCCGTCCCGTCTGCCGCCTTCAGCTCCCCAGCGAGATTGATGATCCCGTCTGCGAAGCCGTTCCCCTGCCCCAGCCCGGCGGCTCCAGCAGCGCCGTATGGCGCCGTACTCTCAATGTGGACCCGGAGTGCCCCGGTGTAGCCAGCACGGTCATGCCGAAATTGATAGATGCTCACAAGTTCCCCTCCTGCCAGGTCATAGAAATCAGACTGCCCGGCGCGCTGACAGTCAGCAGCCGGTCCCCCGTCAGTAGGTACGGTTGCGGCCCAGAGAGCAGCCGGGAAATGTCCACCCCGTTCAGGGTCACGGCCCACTGACCGGGCCGGGCGTCCAGCACGAGGGTTTGACCCGCTGCAATGGTGCTCAGCACCGTGGTCAGTCCGGCGTCACTCAGGATGCTGGGGCTGACCACCGCACTGTTTCCTGCCTTGATCTCGATGCGCGGATAGACCGTCATCTGCCCGCTGATGCCGATGGGAACCGGAACGCCCGGCGTGACCGTCATGAAGCGCTCTGGAGCCAGCCAGAAGGGCACGCGGGCCGCGAACTGAGCTTCCACCTGCCCGCCGTTCTGCGCGCTGCCCCGAATGGTGCGCTTGACCCGCAGCGGGTGAACCAGCAGGGTTTCGAGGTTGCGCCGGATGAAGCGGGTCCGCAGGGCCGCGTACATCACCGTCCGCTGCAGGTCAAAGAGCGGCGCGTGGTCCTTGCCCAGTGTGCCCAGGGTCAGGCTGTACTCCCCACCGCGCAGCGCGTCCCCACCGACATAGATCCGGACCCCGGTTGCCCCCACGTCCTCAATGACCCCCACCGGCGTCACTTCGGGCAAGCCTTCCTCTTTGACGTACAGGGCCTGCTCGTCAGTGTTGCGCCAGCACACCAACAGGGGGCGCTGATCGGCGTCCAGCAGCGTACGCTCGATCATGGCTGCCCCGAACGGCGCACGGTGCGCTGAATGTCCTTGATGGCCCCGGCGATGGCTGAATCCGTTGTGCTGGGCAGCGGTGAGCCGCACACCACATCGATGCTGTCGTTGTCCAGGTTGACTTTCAGGCGTTGCACGTCCAGCAGCACATCCGGCCCGGTCAGGCCTTCAAAAGCCACCTTGCCCGCGGCGGGCAGGCGTTGCAGGGACCGTAGGTGCCCAGTCCATTCCCGCACAGGCTCAGCCCGGTAGCGCAGGAGTTCCGCGCCGTACACTTCCAGGTTGCCCAGTTGGGGCGTCTTGATTCGTAGATCCATGATGTTCTGCACCCCCAGCAAGAGCAATGTGTGTCCGGTCAGGTCCGGCGATGAGCCTGTGCCGTCCCAGCCCGCAGGCCCGCGCACGGCAAAGCGTTTCCAACCGTCTGCCGTGTCGTCGGCAGCCGTCAGGGCCGTGAAGGTGACGAAGGTGGTGGACCGTGCGCGCGCTTCCGTCGCCAGCCCCAGCGGCACGTTGTACTGGGCCGCATATGCCTGATCCAGCGCCAGTGCCCCAGAGCCGCCCGGCAGCACCCACGCGCCAGCCACCGCACCGCCTCCGGGCTTCGGTTTGACCTCGATACTGCTGCCATACGGCAGGGTCAGCAGGGTGTCGAATTCCAGACGCACGTTCCCGGTCTGCGCCATCTGATCTCGCAGGATGGTTAGCGGCGAGACTGCACCGATTGCCGTGCCACTCGTCAGGGGGTAGGGCAAGGTGGCCTGCGTGCTCCTCCCCGTGACGCCGCCCACCTTCGACGCCACCGTAATTTCGAGGCTGGGCTGATAATCGCCGCTGGGCAGCAGTTCCAGGTTGAAGCTGCGCAGGGTACTTCCTGGCGCGTCTCCTGACTCCAGATCGGCCTTCAGGCGCCCGCCCGGCAAGACCTCGATCACGCCCACCTTGATCCCGGCGTCCTTACGGTTGTTGAGGTAGCTGTTCTTGTATTGCAGGCGGGAAAGTCCTTCAGCTACGTCAATCGGCACGGTCAACAGGAAGCCCGCGCTGCCCTCCACAGGCGTCCAGGCGTCCCAGCCGGGCAGCCGCGGAGCGTCGGGGCCGCCGTAGTAATCCAGCACGTCCCCGGCTTCGTTCTTCCAGATGAAGGTCAGGGTTTCCCAGGGAGGAATGGACGGCTCAAAAGTCCCCGTGACAATCAGGGTCACGCGGCCCCGGTTGTCCACGATCTCCACCGCCTCGCTGCGCTGGAGCGGCTGGTCCGGGTAGAACTGGATGCGCTGCACCGCCGCGTCCCGGATGCCGGCCAGGTGCAGCGTTGGCACAGAGGCCGAACCCAGCCCGTAGAGGCCCACGAAGTCAATGGGCAAGGTGTTCAGGGCGCGGCTGGGGGCGTACACCACGTCAGGCCGTGCGGCGGCCTCGTTGCCCAGCAGGTCCAGCACATTGCCCGTCTGGGTCACGTCCACCGGCGCCAGGGCCTGACTGGGGATGGAGAAGGTCCGGGTCAGGCTGCCTGTGGACGCCGCATAAGGCTGATTGGCCCGGCCCAGCTCGCGCGCCGTGACCTGCGTGACGTGCCAGACCTCCGCCCCCATGCGGGTCACTTCCGGCTCGTTGCGCCCCTCGAAGTAGCCGGTATCTCCTGACGGATACTCGAAGCTGAAGCGGACGCAGTTCGCGTAGTTCTCGGTCCCGCCCGCTGGCATCTCAGCAGCGCCCCAGGGAAAGCGGTGGATCACGCCTATTTCCGGATCCACGCAGACGATAGCCCCACTGTGGTCCACCCCGATCAGGCGGCCCCCTAGCGCGGGCGTGATGGCCTGGATGGTGTCGCCCAGGAGTTCAAATGCGACGTCAGCCTCGAACACGGCGCCGGGCACCGCGGGGAGGGTGCTGATCCCGATCCCGGCAGGCAACACGGTCTTGCCCAGCACCGCGCCGAAGAAGGTGGGGAAGTCGCCGCTGGCCTTCCCGATCCAGCGGCAGGCTCTGACCTTCTCGTCCAGGCCGCGCGTCTGGATGACCCCCGCGCCCTCGCGCCAGGGTTCGCCCAGCACCTCCCCGGCATAGTCGGGCAACAGGCCAGGAATCAGGTGATCACCGGGCAGGCTCCAGTACAGACGCAGCCAGTCACCGTGCTGGAAAGCGGGTGGCAGATTCACGCGGAAGGAACCGCGCCCGGAGAACCCCCCGCGCTCGATCTCGTAGTTGCTGCCCGAGAGCATCACGGTCACGCTTTCCTGAACTGCCGTCTGTGGCCGGTGGATGACCGCGTAAGGCTCTGCCGCCCCGGGCCTGCTCAGGGTGAGTCTCACAGGGGCGTGCCCTGATCGTTAGTTCGGGTGGCAGCCTTTCCCACGAACTCAGGATCGGGTCGAGGGTGACACCCAAGAGGGACACACCGACCATGGTTTTAATCGACTGTTCGGGCGGGTGATCCTGGCCTGGGTCAGTTGCCTTCGGGTAGGTGTGCGGCTCCACGCACAGGTGCCTGTCAATGTGAAAGCTCATGGCCGAACGGCCATGAGCTTTGTGCGTTACGGTGCGGAACGACTCTGCAATGCCCTGCGCTGGAGGCTGACCGAGTTACCCTGCCTGATCAAGCTGCTGAAGACTCCATCTCGCGTACCAGATCCAACTTGAAGGAAAGATGTCCGGTACAGAGCTGTCATCTCACTTTGCCGACCTCGAATGTTTTGAGTCGCTTGAACAGCACGGTGGGACTTTAGAAGAACATCCCCTTGGTGTGGGTCTTGAGGACATCCATCGGCGGTGCGCTTCCGCCCCAACTGCCGCCGACGGCATACATCCCACTGGGCCGCAACCGGACGGTATTGGGCATGGGGACGCTGCGCATGATCGCCGTGGGATTGACCTGCTGGCGCGGCTCAATGACCTCAACGAGATTCCAGCCTTTCTTGAAGTCCAGGTCGTAGAGCGCACGAAATTCAAAACTCTGGGTCTCGCTGATCTGAACGGTACAGACCACATCCGTTTTCAACGTTCCAGCACGGTCTGCATAGGCGAATTTTAGCGGCCGATCCGGCTGGTCGAGGGTCACAACGGCCAAATTGATGTGTCCCGAAATGGTGTCACCGTCGATCTCCGTCTCTGTTTCAAGGAGCAAGCGGACTTCAGGATCAGACATGATTGAGGTGCCCTTGCAGGAGTCAGGCAGAGCTGCCACGTCGCCCAGGCGTTGGAGCAGCGGGGACAGGGACAGCTTGGCCGCATCCACCTCTGGAAAGGTAAAACTCAGGTTTGGTGCCACCGTGGTTTGTGCCAGCAGGGTGTACTTCGCCACCTGGTTTTCCACATGCCGGCCGATCAAATCCAGTTTCTGTCCTGCGGCATCTTGGTCCGCAAAAATATACTGACCCACCCCCTGAGAGAGTCGGATGTCACCCTTAGGAAGCTTGGCACTGGGCACCGGTGAATAGCTGAGTGTCACTGTTTTGTCCGCGTCCAGCTGGATGGTTTGGGGAGCAGGCGTGACAAAGCTGTTGACAGCAGCACCCTCGACTTTGAGCACCGTGTCTTTGGGGAGAGCCGCAAAGGTTTTGCTTCCACCGAGTGCTCCAGTGAATTCAACTTTGTTCGTGGTGGTGTTGGTCACCGTGACGGGAGCGCTGACCGCTCCAGTGACGGTGACCGTCAGTGAAAAGGTGGGGGCAGGAACAACGGGCGTGGGAACCGAATCGGTACACGCCGTCAAAAGAAGACCAAACGGCAAAAGGGCATAGAGCTTCATACAGAGCTTAAGATACTCATTCTCTGACGACCGCGGTTGTAAAAATGCGCACTCCCGACAGCTGTTGGCGTGCTTGCCCATGGTTCAACCGCAAGGAGCGTGAATCAGAGTGACCTCTGCGCCCATCTGCCTCACAGGCCCGCCAGTTGCTGCCGCACGGTGCTGTTGGGGCGCACGTCCGCGTAGGAGACGGCGTAGGTGGTCTGGAACTGGGATTCACGCAGCGCTGCCGTATTGCCGTTCAGCGCAGCGGTGTTGGCATTCAGGGCGTTGGGCAGATAGGTGTTCAGTGCGGCCACCAGCGGCCCCAATTCCAGTTGCAACTGGGCCGAGATGCCCGGCAGTTGCGCCCCGATCTGCGCGATGGCCTGCGTGGGGTCCATCCCGGCGTCCAGCTTGGCTTTCAGGGCGTCCAGGAAGGGTTGCAGCTTGTCCAGCGCTGCCTGCACGAAAAACCCGTTGATGACGGCAGATTCGATCTTGCCCCGCACATCGTCATACAGGGCCTGTAAGGGACTCTGACCACTGAGCAGCGCCCTAACGCCAGAGCGGATGCTGTCAGAGAAGGTAGAGGAGAACGATTCCCCCGCATCGCCCAGCTCGTCGCTGAGGATTTTCCCAGCTTCCACCAAGCCGTCCATCTCACTCTTCAGACCACGCACACCCTCGCGGAAGTCGGCCACAGCGGCGCGGATGTTCTCAGTGTTCCCAGTGCGGAAGGCGGCGATCAAGTTCTGAACCAACGGCCCGATCACGCCCGCGACAGTGGCACTGCTGAGGAACGCTTCGGTGAGCCCCTGTAGGGCAGCGTTTTTCAAGTTGGTCAGGATGGACTTCTCCAGAATGGAGCTATCGTTCTTGGCCACCGCTTCCGCCAACCCGCTGCCCACACCATTCACAACGGCGTTCTCGAAGCTGAGGGCCATCTGCTTGCCCACCTCATCGATCTGCTCGGTGACCACCGTCTTCTGCCAGAACAGGAAGCCCGTGGTAGTGGACGTGGTTTTGCGGGTACCGTAGCCGTCCCCGTTATCGAAGCGGAACTGCTTGCTGTAGTCCATCGTCTTCTTCAGCTCGGCACGGGCTTCCTCGGCCTGGCGGGTAAAGAAGGTGAAGATGCTGGTCAGCGCCTGGATCGCGGCCCCGATGTAATCCCCCCTGGCAATGGCGGTGGCAAAGCTCACCACGTCGTTGACCATGCGGCCCAGCGAATCGCCCCAGGCGTCTGCCACTTCACCCGACATCCCACCGAGCGCCTGGAAAGCAGAGGTCACGAGGGGAATGGCACGCCGGGCATAGTCGGCGAATTCGTTGATTTTCGCCGTCATCTTCTCGATGCCCTGCTCTTTGGCGGCCACCCCATTGAGCTTTTGCAGGCTGGCAATCAGCGCATCGATCTCCACCACCGCTGCGCCCGGCTCGGTTCGCATCTGCTGGAGCTTGCGGATCAGCCCGTCATACGGCAGCTCAGCCTCTTTGCGGACCTTGGCCAGGGCCGCCGTCACGTCTGCGGAGACGCTGCCCAGGCTGTCGAATCCCCGAATCGCGTCGTCGATCACGGCGATCAGGTTCTGTGCCGCCTCGCCGCCGATTCCTTCCAGCTGGGCACGCAGGAGCGCGAAATCCTGCCGGGCCTCTCCCGCCGTGCTGGCCCCACTCTGGAGGCGGTCAAACACGCTCTGGAGGTTGACCGCGATGGGGTCCAGCTGCTCGTCCAGAGTGGCGATGTTCGCGCTCTCCAGCGTGCCGTGCAGGTCTTCCCAGGCGGCCGTGACCTTCTTGATCTGGTCCGGCAGCAGATCCGTCTTGGCCAGCAAGGCGTCCATTTCCTCGCGGCTGAGGGTCATGACCGTCTCGATCACCGCTTCCAGGTCAATGAAAGCGTCCTGGGCATTCTCGGAACGCTGGCCGATCCCGCGCACCTCGTCATCGGTGAGAAACGTCTGCTCGCCGGTGTTCACGTCCACACCCACGCCGCCGAACTCGCGCAGGCTGGCGTCAATCGCTTCGGCGCTGCTCTGGATCTGGCCTCGGATCAGGCGGGCGAGGTCTGATTCTCCAAAGCCACGGGCTACCAGATCGGCCAGGATGCCGCCCAGCTCTTTCGGGTCAATCCCCACCATGGCCTCAAGCAGTCTGTCCGCCTCGCCAGGGGCCAGCGTGCCCTGAGAGGCATCGTCGGGGCGGGCATTGTTGAGCAGGCCCTTCCCTGGCCCGCTGGTGGCGTCAGAGCCCCCCGCACCCTTCTCAAATTCCCCGTAGACGGCAGCCCAAGCGGTGTAGAGTCGTTCGGCTTCATCTGCCCCCAGACCGGTCTGAGAGATCAACTTGTCCAACTCGGAGAGGGAGAACTGCCCGATGTCCTGGATGACGCTTTCCAGGTTCAGATACGCCTCGGTAGCGTTCTCGGCAGGCACGCCAATCCCCCGCACTTCGTTGTCCGTCTGGAACCGTGGCCCGTTGGCATCTGTGACCATCTGTGCCAGATCGTCGAAGTTCATCGTGACGATCTGCCCGCGAATGAGCTGCGCCAGGTCAGACTCGCCGAATCCCTTGGCCACCAGTCCGGCAAGGATGCCGCCCAATTCCTCGGGGTCCATGCCGATCATGGCCGCCGCCAGGCGTTCAGCCTCACCCTGGGCAAGAGTGCCCTGTGAGGCGTCATTGGTGGCCGCTTCCCGCACCACACCCCGGCCCTGCAGGTTGTCGCCCACCTGCACGTCTCGCGCACCGCTCAGGTCCTTGACGATGTTCAGCAGCGTCTGCACCTGAACAGCGCTGAGCTGCCCAGCCGTGCCCATTTCCTGAATGCTCTGGGTCCAGGCATCCACCACACTGGGGTCAGTCAGCTCATCTCTCAGCGCCACGATCCGGGCAAAAAGCGTGTCGTACTGGGCGCGGGTGTCGGGTAGCTTCTGAGCCGTGTTCACCAGATCCCGCCCGCCGAGGTTCAGCTTCTCCAGGCTGTCCAGCGCGGCGTTCCCGGCCCGAGTTCCCTCATCCAGGCTCTTGGTTACAGCATCCTGAGCGGTTTTGACCTGCCCCAGACGAGTGATGCGCGCCTGCTCGACAGTGGCGCGGTAGTCCGCCTGGGCCTTGTCGCGCAGGGCTTGCTCGTTCGGCTTGCCGGCGGCGTCTTCGTAGGCCAGCCTGCGGGTGGCCTGGGCGATCTGCTGGGCGCGGTCAAACTCGGCCTGAGACGATTTCCTGACCAGTTCCAGTTGCCGCTGGGCATCCCCCTCCGCGTTGCGGAATTCCTCATCGGCCAGGAGCTTCAAGCGTCCGGCAGTCGCCTTGGCTGAATCGATCTTCAGGCCGGCCAGCTCTGCCGCCAGCTGCTTCTGTTCCTCAGCAGCCGTCTTGCTCGCACCCCGTTCAGCACGTCGCTGCTCGCCCCGGGCCACGGTGCCCGCTTCCTTCTCGACACGATAAGCCTCGGCGACAGCAGCCCGGCGGGCCTTCTCGATCTCGGCGCCATTGGCCCCTTCCACCTTCAAGCGTTCGGCAGCGGCATCATTCGCAGCCCGGACGGCCTGTTCGCGCACCCGGCGGGCAATCAGGGCCTCGGCAGCCAGGATCTGCGGTCCACTGGAGTCAATGACCTGCGCCCGCTTCCCAGCATCGTCCTCTGCCAGGTCAAGTGCCTCTGCCTGCGCACGCTTGAGAGAATCCAGACCGCGCCGTGCCTCAGCCTCGCGCCCTGCAGCGGCATCACGGGCAATCCCGGCCATGACCTGCGCGCGGGCCACCTCATCCTGTTTCTCTTTTTCGGAGAGCTGCTGCCTGGACTGATAGGCGGCGCGCTCAGCGTCCAGCACAGCCGCCTGGGCCTTGCCCTGCTCAGCAAAGGCCAGCACCCTGCCACGCACCGCCTCACGCTCGGCAGCGGTACCGCTCTTGTTGACGCGCTCCTGTTCCTTGATGAGCAGCAGGGCTTCCCGGCTGTAGTTGTTGAAGTCGGCTTGCGTGGCAATGTAGGCGTCGGTGGTCTTTTTCGCGCCGCTCATGGCCGTCTGGGCAGCTTTCACGGCGTCTGCCGCACTCAGGCTGCTCTTGGCAAACTTCTCGGAGGCCGCCTGGGCAGCGATCAGGCTGTTGGCAAGGGCAACATTGTCTTTGTCGGACTGCAAAGCCTTCTGAGCCGTCTCAATCGCCTTGAGCCGCTTCAGCGCCTCGGCATACTGCTGGGCAGTGAAGGGGCCGCCCTGATCGGTGGTGTCGGCAGGCGAGGCGGGTGGCTTGACGGTAGGCACGTTGGCTGGCGTCCCTGCCTTGGGCTGCCCAGTGACGGGCGTGTTCCCGTTCAGGTAGGCCAGCAGCTCTGTGGCTGCCACGTAGCCCGTGACCTTGCCCAGCCGGTTGATGTCCACCGTCCCTACCGGGTCCTTGCCGCCAGACTCCTGATAGCTCACCCGATTGTTGCCGCGCACCTGCCCATTGCCGATGTACGTCCCGACATGGTTCTGCCCGCCATCCACGTAGAACACGGTGTCGCCGACCTTCAAGTCCGCGAAGGTCTTGTAATCGCGCGTCAGCCCAGCCGCCTGGAAGTTGCCGTAAGCAGACCGGGCCGTGGGGGTCTTGCTGGTCTTGCCGTTGGCGTCAGTGTAAATCTCCGGATTGCTCTGGAACAGCTTGTTCAACTGGTTGCGGAACTCCGGGGCGGCATCCCCCAGTTCATCCCGCACCCAGCGCAGGCAGTAATCCACGAAGTTGTCGGCCAACTTGTCGCCGCGTTGCTTGAACGCCTGTTCGAAGATGGAAGCGCTGAACTCATTCAGGGTGCTGGGGTCAATCGTTGGGGCACGGCCAGCGATGCCGGCGCGGGCGTCTGCTGCGCGCTGACCTGCCGCGTCCGCATTGCCTTCCAGCGTCTCCACCACAGCCGTGATCCCAAAACGGTCCTTGAACCACTGGGGCAGCTTGGCGGTCATCTTCTCGATGGCGTCGGTCATTCTGTCGGTGAGCTGTTCGGCCAGCCCGGCCACGCCAGCCACGATGGAATCCCGCAGGTTTTCACCGAAGACGCGGCCCCGTTCCTTGGCGGTGTCTGCCAGCTTGAACAGCGCCGTGCGGATGGAAGTGCCCAGCCCTTCCAGAATCTCATTGATCCTGTCCCAGGCCTTGCTGACGGTCTCGCTAAAGGTGCCCCACGCGCCGCGCCAGTCGCCATGGATCAGCGCGCGGATGCTGGTGAAGATCCCGCTGATGAAGTCGAAGCCCTCTTTCAGGAAGCTCAGGGCGCCTGTGACGGCGTACTCCACCACCGGGGCCAGAGCGTCCCAGACAGGCTTGAGGACGTTCTGCCACAGGTCAGCGATCAGCTTGAACGTTTCTCCGATCAACCGGCCCGCGGACTCGATCAGCGGCGGGATGTAGCGCCAGACCCGCTCGGCAACCGGACGAATCTGCTCGAAGGCGGGCAGGAGCACCCGCTCGGCGAAGTCGGTGATGCCGCCCCAGGCATCCAGCAGACCGCGCTTCATTTCTTCTGCAACAGGCTTCAGCTGGGACAGGCCGCGGCCAAGCTGCGGGTACTTGTCGGTCAGCACCTTGAGGGCGTCCCCGCCCTGCTGGTAGGCGCGAATGCCCTCGATCACGGTGTTGGTCAGGTCTGCCGTTGCCTGCTTGTAGCGAATGACGATAGGCATCGTGATCTCGCCCAGGGCACGGCTGAGGTTGTCGCTGGCGAGCTTGGAGGCCTGCTGGGACTTGACGTAATCGTTCTGGATCTCGCCCAGGGCTTCCACCTCGACGCCGGTGGCCTTCGTCACCAGATTGGCCAGGGCCTGTGCGCGCTCCACATCGGTCAGGGCGTCGGCAGTCTTATCCAGGCTGGCCGCGTACTTGTCCAGTGCTGGCCCCAGGTTTTCAGCGATGCCGATGCTGTTAAGGGCGGCTGAGAGGCCCGTCACCGCCGCGTCCCCAATCCGGTCAAAGCCCTCGGAAGCCGTGCGCCCAAAGGCCACCGCAGACGCCGCAGCCCCAGTCATGACCTGTTCGAGCTGGCCCATGTCGCGGAAGCCCGCCCGGATCAGGGTGGTCATGCTGCCCTGGACTTCCTGCACGGAGAGGCCGAACTTATCTGCCAGGCGCTGGGCCGCCCCTCCGGCCTCGTCCACGCTCACGCCGAACCGGGCCAGGGTCAGCTGGAAGACACGGGTGTCGGTGGCAGCCTTGTTGGCGGCGTCGGCCCAGTCCTCGAGCTGGTTCACCATGCCGTTCACGGCGCTGGTCACCTGTTGAACGATCTGCAGGCCCTGGTTCAGGCCGAGCAGCTTGTTTGTCAGTCCGCTGATACCACCAGTCAGGCCAGCGATCCCGGCGGCACCGGAGACGCTGGCCTGGATGTTCAGGAGGATCGTTTCGACAATGCCGGCCACGAGTCAAGAATCGGGGGGAGGGTGACACCCCAGCCCACGCCTACCTCTTCGACTCCGCCATCTTCCGCGCGTGCAGGGTGTCCAGCACCGCGTCTGCCCCAGCCCACAGCATCACGGCCTGATCGAACACCACGCAGTCCAGCGGCAGTGCCCGCCTCAGTTCGACGTACTCACTTGGCCTTCCCCCGTACTTTTCCGCCAGAGCGCTCAGCGGACCCGCGTTCAGATACAGGAAACGTCCGGGCAGCGTCCTTCTCGGCCTCACCCGCCTGCGGGCTGCTGAAGGTATCGATCTGCCCCGCGAGGTACGAGTAATCCGGCCCCAGACCCAGGTCCGGTGCTTCCAGGCTGCCGCCGTACAGGGCAACCAGGGTATCCAAGTCAGGACGGATCAGGGCCGTGCGGATCAGGGCGCGCTTCATCTCGCGCTCAATGTCCAGCATCACTTCCGGCGGCAGTTCGCCGCGGTTGCGGGCCGGACCGTCCCCCTTCTGCATCTCGCCTGCTGCGATCTGGGCGAAGGACTGCGAGACCTCACGCAGGGCGGGCAGGCTCAGGGCCGTTCGCATGCCATCGTTGCGAATGGCTTCCACGTCCAGCTTACGGATGATCACCTCCAGCCCAGTCATGGGCAGGGTGACGGCGAGGGTGGCGCCAGGGAAGGACTCCAGGGGGTGCGGCTTCGTTTGATCCATGTTGAAAGTGTCGGGTGGGCAGTGACACCCAAGAAAAAGCCCCGCACATGGCGGGGTCTGTAAGGGAAGGATGCGGGTTAGGGCGCGACAACAGGCACGTTCACCGTCACGGGCGCGGTGCCGAGGTTCTTGCTCATGGCGTCGAAGTCCACCGTGATCCGTCCCAGGCCAGTGGGCGGGTTGTCTGCCGTGATCTCGCTGTTCGGGAAGGTGAACTTGATCTCGTCCGTGCCCAGTGTGAACCCTGCTTCAACCGTCTGCGTGGGGCGCAGGCCCGTGCTGGCGTCCGGTGTGGCCAGGGAGATCAGGCCCAGCAGGGTCTGCGTGCTCACGCCCGCGCCGCTCTCCGACAGGGTAAAGCGCAGTCGGGCGGTCAGCTGGCCGTCCAGCTCCCAGCCCAGGATATTCATCTTCTTGTCGTCATCCTTGCCCTGCGCACCGTCCGCCGCCACCATGCCCTGCGTGATCTCGATGCTGCCCGATTCAGGCGCAACCTTGACCCCACCGATGGTCACCCAGAAGTGCAGGAACTGCAGGATGCCCGTCGCGGCCAGGGGTGGGAAGGTGGGTGGCGTACCCATCGGGGCTACCCACGCCGTGTTCAGCGTCACCGACACGTCTGCGTTCTGACGGTTCGGGATGTTGATGGTCAGCGCCGAGACCTGGGCGGCCTGAAACACGCTGTTCTTCAGCGGGTGCTTCTGCCAGACCATCAGGGGCTGTCCAGGGGCCAGCGCCGCATAGCTGTTGGCGCGCGGCGTGATCAGGCCCGCGCCGTCCGGTGCGGCCAGCAGCGTGGTCAGCAGCAGCGGCAGATCGCGCAGGGTGGCGGTGGCCTGAATGGTCTTGTTGCCAGATTCGATGCCCTGGATGAACTTCTGCGTGCCGAAGCGGGTGCCAGTGGCCACCTGATCTTCAGTCTCGGTGTACTTCGGGAAGGGATCGGCGAACTGGGTGACGCGCAGCGCAATGGTGGGCGCGGCGGGCACCGTCGTGTTGTCGGTCATCAGCGCGAGGCCAATAATGCCCTGGTTTCCTTGCATTACTTGCCATCCTTCCCGGTCTTAGCGGGCTTTTGCACGGTGCTCTCGGCTTCGGAGGCGCTGGCTTCGTCCTCTTTGGGCGCGTGGTAGATCTTGAACCGCTTGTCGTCGGCGAACGCCTTTTCCTGATCCTCGCTATAGGCGGTCAGGGGCTTCCCAGCCTCAGCCAGCCCCAGGCCTGGGTAGATGCCGGGTTCCTCGCCGTCTTTGAGTACAAACTGTTTCATTCCGGTTCTCCTGTGCTCTGCAAGTCGTATTCGACGATCAATTCCACGATGGCGACGTAATACTCCTCGATGAGGTTCGGCTGCTCCTGCTCCAGATAGACGGCCGTGTTCCCAGCCCCGGCGCCCGCCACGCAGTAAGTGAACACCGCGCGCTGACACGCCTGCATCATGCTCAGCCGACGCCGGAGCACCTTGCGGGCATCGGCCTCGGTCCTGGGGAACTGCATCACGCAGCTGACCAGCACCGGCACGCGGATGACGGTGGACCGGGACAGGTCCGCCACCCCTTCCGGCGACTCGATGCCCTCAGTGGTGATGAAGATCTGCTTCCCGCTGACGTCCGCCTTCAGCTCTCCCTCAATGGGTTCGCGGGCCTCGACGGTATAGCCGGTCAGGGACTGCACCAGCTCTGCCTTCAGGGCGTCGATAAAGCCGAGGACGCCCATCAGCGCATCGCCTGCCGGATGGTCTGGCGCAGGAACTGCGGGTACTTCTTGCGGGTGGCATCCAGCGCGTCCCTGGCCCAGCGGCGTTCAGGCAGCACCACGCGCATGGCCGTGCGCCAGCCCACACCGGGAATGAAGAAGCGCAATCGCTGGGCCTTCTTCGGCACGATCACCGCGCCCCGGTCATGCACCCAACCGTAGAAGGCCATGCCCAGCGACAGCTCGCCGCCGTTCGGTTTGGCCTTGAGGTAGGTACGGATCGAACGCAGCAGCCGTCCAGAGCGGACGCGCAAGCCATTCGGGCCGCCCTTGCTGGCGTTGCGCCGGGCCTCGTCGCGCAAGAAGTCACGCGCCGTGTTCAGGGCACGGTACGCGGCATCCTCGGGCATCTTCTCCAGCCGCTTGACGGACCTGGGGACCTGGATGGAAGCAGAATTCCTGGTCATGGTTCATACCCGGAGGTGTCAGCTTCTGCCCGCACGTACAACTTCCAGATGCCCGCCTGCTTATCAATCCCATTCCGGAGGATCCGGAAGCTCTGCAGGCGGTCCGGCTCCACGTCCACCGTCACCAGCGCGTTGTCCACCAGATCAGCCGGCGGATTGCCCAGTGCAACATAGACGGGGATGGTGTGCGTGGCGTTATCGCTGACCACCCCGCCGGGCCTGCCGCTAACGCCAAGAGCCAGCGGATTCAACTTCGGCGGGCCAGCTTTAATGACCGCACCCGAAGGCGTGGTCAGCTGGCGGAACGGGCGAGCATCGACCGACACTAGAAGACCGCCTCAACAGGGGCGCTGCCGCTGGGCACCTGGCCCCACTCCTCAGCCGTGCTGGGCAGCAGATGCAGGATCCCAGCCAGGGCGTCCATCTGCCGCTGCTTGGCCTTGAGGCTCTGGAGCTTGCGGTCAATCCGGGCAGCCAGCCCAGAATTGACCTCGTACTCCGTGTTTTCCTCGATCAGCCGCGCCGCTGTGGCCCAGGGCCGGACGTGAAACTGCACCCCCTCCATGCTCGGCGGGCCGTCATGGATTCCATCCACCGATAGCGCACGGGTAAGTGTGGCTGGATCAGTGGCCCCGCCATAGTTGCTGCCCAGCGCGTCTTTCAGATGCGTCAGGGCGTCAGCTTCCGACAGAGGGAACTCAGGGGCAGTCAGGGTCACTTCAGGGCCTGCCTTTTCCCTGTATCTGCGCGAACCACGACACGCGGATTGGGCAGAGTCACCGGACGGACCGTGAGAGCGGTCAGGACCTCAGCGCGCGGGTCAGGCGCCTGCGCGAGCATGTTCACGCTTTCAGCGCAGCGGACGGTGCTCATTTCAGGGCCGCCTCAATGGCCATCAGGGTCTTCTTGCCAATGCCCTGAACGTTCTCCACAGGCGACTTCTCAGCGCCGTCTAGCTTGACCAGTCCGGCCCTGACCTTCTCCAGCGAGTCGAACCCGCTTTCCAGCAGCAGGTCCCGCATGGGGAAGTCCTCAGGCAGAGGGGTGCTGCTGGTCACAGCCTCAATCTGCTGAGAGGCAGCGTTCAAGGCTGCCGTGTTGGCATCCAGAGCGGCCCGCGACTGGTCCAGCTTGAGGAAGCTGATCTCGCTGTCTGCCTCTTCCAACTTCTGCTTCAGGTCAACGCACTCGGCTTCCAGCTCGGAGACACGAGAGGTCAAGGTGGAAACTTTGGCCTCCTGCGCGTCAGAGTAGGCCGCATAGCCGTCGCGGGTCTTCTCGTGCTGCTGCTGCTCGTGGGCGAAGTCGGCGCGGGCCTGGTCCAGATCAGCCTTCAGGCTTGCGTTCGCGTCCAGCAGCTGCTGAACGTCCGCGCCCTCTGCCTCATCAGCTTCAGGCTCACCCGTGTACTCCGGTGCGCCGCTCACCAGCGCCACCCACAGCGGCACTTCCAGGAACGGACGTTCCGCCGTGGCCCGGAAAGGGCCGAAGCCCTTGCCGTCACGCCGATACGTCTGTCCCAGCGCCGTGACTTTCACGGTATCGCTCATGGTTACGCCTCGCTCTCGATGATGAACAGCCGCTCGCCGTTGCGGATCACGGGCAGCCCGTTTTCCACGCCTTCCCCCACCAGCAGGTAGGGGTTGTTCTCCGGGCTGTAAATGCGGCCCCAGCGGCCCAGCGCTTCGCCGCGCCAGGTGCCTTCCACCGTCGGAGCGACGTGGTAGTACCCCAGAGCCTGCTGTGGCAGCGGCGTGCCATTGAGCGACACCAGTTCGTTAGAGGTATTGCGCCCGATCACCGCCACCACGTTGTCCGGCACCATCTGAACACCAATGGTTTCCCCAGGCGTGGTGGGGTCAATGATCTGGCCCTCGCGCCCGTAACCGATCAGGGTGGCGCTCGTCCGCTGGTCGCTCGTGGTCTCCGCCGTGTACCCCACGCCGCCGTCTGCCGTGGCCACCATGCGGGCCAGCTTGCGGATTTGCACGGTGCGGATGTTGCGCTCCGGGCTGTAGACGTCCGACACCACTTCAATCCGGTGAACGGGATTGTCCAGAATCACCTGCAAGGTGTCCTGGCTCATGACGACGCCCACGCTCCCCTTGACCTTCTTCTCGCCAGCCGTCAGCTGTTTCCAGAACTGCGAATCAGGCCCGCTGAACTTGGCGGTGCCGGTCAGGCTGACGCGGTTCGCAGCGGGCACCTTGTAATCGACCTTCAGCTGACGTCCGTTGAACGTCCAGTCGATCTTGCCGCGCGTCAGGGCCTGCATGGTCAGGTACTCGGCAGAGTCGTCCAGGGACTGCACCACGCCCTTCGTGAACAGGTTCAGGCCTGCCTCACCCATGAAGTCCTGCACGCTGCGGCCCTGAGCCTGCCCGGCCTGAGCCAGCAAGAGCAGCTTCTGGAGATTGCGGGCGGGTTCTTCACCCAGCTCGATGGCCTGCGCCAGCTTGGCCGTCTTGTGACCGTAGTCGCGCAGCTGGATGGCGCTGCCCTGGGGATAGGCGCTATCCATGCCCACGTGTCCGGCCATGACGCTGCGGATCTCTATCTGGCCGCCAGCGATGTCGTAGTCGGGACGCTGGACGCGAGGCAGGAAGCGGCCACCCAGGTATTCAGCGGCAGCGGGCGGGGTATTGGCAATCTGAATCAGCGCGCGGCCTGCGGACAGGCTGGCGATCACTTGCGCCCAGGTTAGATTCATCGCTTGTCCTCGTAGGTCATGAAGCGGAAGTAGCTTCCGAGCTGCGTCTTCAGAGCGGCGCTCAGGACGCGGGGATTGCCGCTGGCATCAGGGAGCAGGGTTTCGTAGACCACGCCGCCGCTGTACGCGCCGTATCCGGTCACGGCGTCTGCCCGGCTGTCTTCCTCGGCGTCCGTCTTGAGAATCAGGGCCAGCTTGCCCGCGGTGCCGCTGGCTGGGCCGCACAGGTAGGCAGGTGCGTCAACGTCGGCGACGGGTTCAATGACGGTGCCTGCGGGAATGATGCGCTTGCCTGCAGTACCGTATTTGGCGTCCACGAACTTCGAGAAGTCGAGCTGGACGCCCGTCCCGAAGGTTTCCATGCTGTCTCGCGCGGCCACAAAAGCGGCTAGGGCGAAGGTGCGGAGTTTCGTCATGCGGTGTTGCCTCCAGTTGAGGGAGTGGGATTGGCGGCGGCTTGACGTTCAGCGAGAATTCGGGCGGCGTAGCTGCTCACGCCGTCCCCTGCATTGCCGCCTGCGCCCGCCTGCGGAGTGACCACCGTGCCTTGCACCTTGGGCGTCGTGGTGGTTTGGGCGGGGAACAGTGCTGGGACGTAAGCCACCTCATGCTGGGCAGCCCAGGCCCGGGCCTCGCCCACGTCCTTGCCGTCCTTGTCGAACAGGTGCACAGCCCGCTTGTCCTCTTCACCAGCCTTGGGCGCTTCGCCCTGCACTTTGGCGGTGAGGTTGTGGCGGGTCAGTACGTCGCGCAGCACGCCGGGATTGGCTTTGACAATGCCTGCCGTGCTTTCGATCTCGCGTTCCTGCTTCAGCGTCCCCAGTTCCTTGGAGGCGACTTCGCCGCTTTCCAGGGCGGTCTTGAGGTCCGCTGGTTTCTTCCCGAGGGCGCGGTAGGCTTCCCACTCTTTGGCCTCGTCGGGGGTGAGGGCTTTGCCCCCATCGGGGGTTTCACGTTGCCGCAGCTTGAAATTGGTGGCCTCCAAGTCGATGACCTTTTGCATCAGGTCTTTCATGTCGGCATCGGCCAATTGCGTGCGGCGCATGGCCCGCCATTCGGCGTCGGTGAAGCGGCGCTCGCCGTCTTCTTTGGAGCCGGTGGCTGGCTTGTCCTGGGGGGGCGCTTCGCCTCCATTCCAGAGGGTGCGCGGGCCTGCGAACAACCCGGTGCGGGTCTCGTACAGGTGCGCGAAGGGGTTGGCGGCTCCTTGAGCCTTTGTGCTGGATTGCGGGCTTCCCGTCATTGGTCAAGCATGAATTCCGTGCTGACACCCCAAACAAAAGAAACCCCGCTCTGCGCGGGGCGTAACTCCTACGCTGGATCAGTCGTTTTCAACCACAACATCTCGAATCAGGGTGATGTCGATGCTATCAACCCCCAAGCCATCACTTATGACAACTGGCAAGATGTTCGGGCCGGGTTGCTCTTGGAATTGCCTGAACAGCCCTTCAACCTGTTGGCACTCTTCTTGCGATCCAGTGCGCTCAACAACACTGCCATTGCGTAGAAATACCTTCAATGTCGCCATCTCTGCACTTTACCGCTTGATCTTGATGATCACGCCTTCCTGGAACCTCGGTACGCTGCCCACGAACGGCTCCTTGTGCAGGCCGAGCTCGATCAGGTAGAAGGGCTCCTCAATCCAGCGCCGCGGCGTGGCCTCTTTCGGCGCAGGTACCTTCTTGGGTGGCGTCTGAAGTTCGAGCAGCTTGGCGGCCTTGGCTTTGCGCTGCTGGCGACGGGTGGACATGGTGCAGCCAGCATGGGTCAGGGGCTGACAGGCGGCGGCGCAGCGATGCACCGGCACCTCACCGCCTGCCCAGGTAGCTCGGGCGCACCCCGGAAGCTGTAGACCTGCCCGTCCCGCTCCTGATGCGCTTTACGCACGTCGCCGTCCCGCCGGCTCACCCACAGGAAGGACGTGAAGCCGAGGTCCCGCATGCGCTTCTGGCTCGCCAGCTGGGCCACCGTGAGGGTCTGGTCCACCGCGATCAGCACCGCCCGTGAACGGTGCACCCCCAACCGCGCTTGTAACAGGTCCGCCACCTGCTCCGGATCCAGGCCACGTCGCGCCGCTTCCCGCATGGTGGCGGCCACGTCACCCATGAAGCGGTCTCCTTCTTTGGTCCAATACTTCCGCATGACCTGGCGCTGCCGGGTGACGGCCGCCCGCTGCAGCTCGCCCGAATCGTTGAACTTCAGCGCCGGGTTGGACAGTGCGGCCAAATCATCCGTGTTCAGCACCCGGTCACGCACGGCAGCGCGCAGCACTGGCCCCAGGTCAGCCGGGGGAATGCGGAGGGCACGAGTCGCCGTATCCACCAGCGCCACAGCCTCACGGATCGCTTTTGGCCTCTGACTCTTTGGAAGGTTCAGCGCAGCCTTCAGCGCTTTCTCGGCGTCCACCAGGGCCACTTGCCGGAAATGGGTCAGCACCAAGCCCCTTGCGGCAGTCAGATGGGCATCCTGCTGACGCTCAGCCAGGGCCAGCAGGCGCCTGTGTGCTGGGGTCATGGCCATGCTTCAAAACTAGGCGGCAAGATGACACGGCAAAGCCGCCCCGAAAGGCGGCCTGACCTTTTCCCCTGCCCCTACTCCACTCCAAACGGTTGAAACTCGTAACCCTGTTGCAAAAACATGGCTGGCGGCCCTACAGGCAGCAGCACCGCCACCCTAGGGGCGAGATGATCTCTGACCCGCACGCGAATGTCGTCGGGAACCGTTGCCGCCGCAAGCAGCGCATGGGACTCCTGATCAGGATGGACAAATAGCCACCAGCCCGTCAGGGAAGGGAGAACCTCGTCAATGCCCCTTCGGAGCCAATCGGTGTCGATCACGGCGCTCATCGCCGCGAGTTTAGGGTTGCGCAGGATCTTCCGCCATGAGGTCAGTGGGGGGTATGGGGGCAGCCAGGTCCATGTCCCGCTGGGCTGCCACATCTGCCTCGGAGATGCCGAGCGCAGGCAGGGCCAGCATGAGCGCTTTCAGCACCACCCACTCTGGCGCACCCGCGTTGCTGATCATCTCCACCAGATCAAGCGTGATGCCTTCAGATGCCAGCGCTGCTGATTCTGCGGCCTCATCGTCAATGCCCACGCGGGCGTACAGGCTCTCGCGGCTGATGACGCCTGCCTTCCGCAGCTTCAAGGCCACATCAATCTCGGCGGGCGTCGGCTGGACTGCACTCAGCCGGGCCTGCGCGGTCACACGGAACTCTTCGGCCTCTTCCCTGCGCCCGGTGAAGTGCAGAGCCATCTGAAGCACCGTGTTCAGCAGCCAGCGCACCAGTTGTTCCAGCGCCATGCGGGTAGGTTCCAGGCTGCTGATGAAGTCGTTGACCGCCTGCTGCCGGCTGACCCCGGACGCGGAAGCATCCCCAGTGATCAGGACGTGCAGCTGGTTCGCCTCGTCCAAGATCATTTCCCTGGCCTTCTCGAACGCCTCAGAAAATACGGTAAACGCCGTCGGGTCCTTGTAGACGATGCTGGGCGTGGCGAACTGACCCGAAGGTTCAAGCGCGCCCGTCTCCGAATTCTTGGCGTACAAGCTGTGACCGGTCAGGAAGTTGGTCACGCCTGCGCCCACGTTGTACTTGCCCGGCACAAAGACCTTGCTGCCGTCCTGCATCGTCTGATAGCCGCCCGGCATCTGCCCGTTCAGGATGGTGCGCTCCAGGAAGCCACCCAGGTCCACGTTCCGGCTGCCCATGGTCAGGGTCTTGTTCGCCATCTTCAGCAGGCGACGCACGCTGTCCGTGATCAGCGGATCGAGCCGGATCTCGTAGATCAGCAGGTCCGGCACTGGGTAATCGACGGGCGGTTCAAGGTCCGTCCCACCATCTCCAATGAAGGGATGCACGCGGGTAGAGGTCTGGCCGTTCGCCTTCACGCGCTCCTGCAGCTCCCAGCGCGTCTTGCCCTGTTCCTCCTGGCGGGTGAAGTACGCGCCAGTCACATGGCCGTCCAGGTCACGGGTCACGCCAGCCTGATCCCAGGCAGGAGCATGGATGCTGATGCGCCGGGCCGCTTCACTCAGGGAGAGGCCAGCCGGAATCATGCGCTGCTCAATGCCCTGATCGTCTGTGATGGCGAGAGTGCTGTCCGCGTGAATGTACAAGCGCACTGTGCCGTGGCCAAGGGCCAGCGCGGTATCCAGCGCCTTCTGGACGGCGAGCCACGCGCCGGAATCGTCCCACCAGTCGGTCAGGGCGCCAGAGTATTGCTCAATCCGGATCTGTTCCTCGCCTGTGGGTTTCTGGCCCTTCTTCAGCGGCCTGCGCGGCAACACCGTCCACAACGGCTCACGGCCTGCCACGCCCGAACGGTGACGGCGCACGATGTCCCGCGCGAGGTTGCGAGAAACGAAGGTGCGCTCGATCTCGGCAGTAACGGTGGTCCGGTCTACCGAGTTGCCTGGCTGAGCTGCTGGAAACGGGCCGCCCCACCCCTGACCATCGGCCCAGAGATCGCCAGTCAGCAGGGATTGAGTCAGCTTCAGTGTCGCGTCCCCGCCTCGTTTCTGCTGCTGTTCTTTGGCCTTCCGGAGCAGCAGTGTCTCTGCGGGCAGGGCAGCCCCGACGGGCAGGACAATTCGGGACACGGCACTCATGGTCTACAGCGTGTCAGAGCGGGTGACACGCCCCTCGGACTACTCAGGGAGACACCACCCACGGATGCCGACGTCTACGGTATGCCCATTGAGGCACATAAGTGGCATTTTCGTAATCCTGGCTGTACGCCAGGGTGGATCCGTGCCGTGACCTCTTGGCGGCGGCCAGTCCTCCTCTTGGAACTCTTGAGTTAGGGTGCGCGACGACGCAGGTGAGGAGCAAGCCAACTCCAAAGTCCTACAGCGAGGAGGAGCACAACAACAACCAGCTCTATGTAGTCTAGGAGATCATCAGCAACCCAGTACAAAAACGGTTTCCAAGCGGGAACAAGCTCGGGAAGTACCAGGAACACCGCGAGGAAAGCAAAGATCATTGCGGCTGCACGTCCAACCTCTTGCCAAGAATCACGTTTGAGAACCTTTTTATAGACCAAGAGATAGGCGGTGAGAACGGCTACGCCGATCAATACATTTTGCACGGACGGCCCTAGCATGGTTCTAGGGTAAGCCATTTAGTACGTGCTGCCGGCCTCTCCGAAACCCATAGAAACGGTCCCAGGATCGTAAACCTCAGCAGGCGCAGGCGCTGCAGGCGCGAACGCGTACATGATGACCTCGGCCAGATCCGGCGAGGCTGACCCGTTTCCCTTCTTGTTCACCCTGATCTTGTCCGCCACGCCCGCCTTCTCGTAGGTGGCCTGAGACAGTTGGGCGCGCACCGCGCTCTCAAGGGGATGCCCACGCAACTCCGCGAGGCTGATGCACTCTTCGTCCGGGTGGTACTTGACCAGCGTCTCGCGTTCAAACGTCGTCTTGAAGCGCAGCCGCAGACGCCACCACAGCTCGGCGGCCAGGTTGGCAAAGCGTTCTTCAGCCCTGGCCTGTGCATCTGGGTAGACCGTGCTGCTGGGCTTGTGGCTGTTGGCAATGCCACGCACCGTGAAGGGCAATCCCTCCACCTTGGCCAGGGTGGCGGTCAGGGACGCGCCCACGCCCAGCTTGTCGTAGTTCAGTTCGGTGATGCCATCCGCCTGACCAGTTTCGATCAGGTCAGAGGCCCGGTGCAGGCCCTTGAACTGGCGCAGACTGGGCAGCACCACCGGCCCCTGCCGAGCGGCATATGCGCTCTTGTCCGCGCCGTCGTCGGCCACGTCCACCCCTGCCGCACCATCCGTCCCCCTGGGCAGCACCAGACGGAAGGCCGCCTCCACCCACTTGGCCGGGATGACCACACCAGCCACACTGGCGGTGTAATCGATGTCCACCTCCTGCGCCAGGATCAGCGCATCCAGGTTGGCCTTCTGCTTTTCGTACCAGGGAAAGGCGAGCTGCCCTCCTACATCCAGCGTGAAGTTCTTGTCCGGGTTGTCCTGCCAGCGCATCGTGAACACGCTGAAGCGGCCTGAGAAGCGCTCGGTGTAAAACACGTTGCCCACGCCGTTCGGGGTGCTGCCCTTGATCACGACGTTCGTGTTCTGACTGATGGCGGCGTTGACGCTCTCGGGGTTGTCCACGAAGGCCCACTCGTCGAGCAGGTACATGGTGGTCCGGCCACCGCGCCCGATGTTGTCTCCAGCCTCGCCAGTCAGGCTGGCGCCATTGACCGGGTTGAGGATCCGCATGTGGTTGTCATGCAGTTTGGGGCTGAAGCCTGCGGGCATCATCCAGCCGGGCAGGTGGCTGATCATGTCCCGGAACTTCCAGAACAGCGATTTAGGATCGCCCTTCCGATCCACATACTCTTCCTTGCGGCTGCCCACGCCCGCGGCAAATCCCGGAGTGAACAACCAGCGGTGCAGGAAGTAGGCCAGGACCACGTAAGACATGCCCTCGTCCCGGCTCTTTTCCACCAGGCCGTGCGTCTGGGTGGACTCGCGCTCTTGGAGCCATAAGACCAGGCGTTCTTGCGTGGGCCGCAGCACGAAGGGCACCACAGGGGGCAGGTTGCGGCTGATGTTGCGGGGGTCATACGTCCACACCCAGTCGTTGATGAAGCTGAGCGGATCGGCGGCCAGCACCAGCAGCACCGCCCGCTGTCGTTCATGGTTGCCCTGCAGTTCCATGGCAAAGCGGGCGCGGCGCAGGATCTCGGCGTGATAGTCGCCCAGCTTGCGGGCCGCCTGTTCCTTGAGGGCCGCTTCGATCAGGGCAGGCTGAAGGTCTAGCGCGTCCATGTCTTGTACAGCGCCATCAGTTCCTCGATGGATTTGCCTTCCAGGCTGAGCGCCGTCTCCTGCTGGATCGGGCCGCCCGCCTGGCCAGTCAGTTCATGACGCTCCACGAAATCTGCCTGCGCCTTGCCCAGCAGCTCGGAAGCTTTCAGGCGATCGGCGAAGCGTGGTGGCTCATCCCCCTGAGGCTCGCCGCGCATCACAGAGGTCCAGAATTGCTGTCGCTCTGCCCTACTGGCAATGCGTGACTGTTCGGCGGGTTGCGTCAGTGTCGCAACGTACCGCATCACTTCAGCATTTTTCAGCATCCGGTCTGATTGACTGCGCGCACTGTTCGGGGAATACCCCGCTGCAATCGCACTTTGCAGGGCGTTGCCAGATGCAGCGTAATGCTCAGCCCAGCGCCGTTGCCGTTCGTTCAGTGCCTTCTCGGGTGCCTGTGCTAGCCCCTTGGGCCGCGCTTCTCGCGCCTTGCGCGTCATGGGGCCAGAATGCCGCCCAGGATGACACGCAAAGAACAGCCGCCTGGCGAGGGGCGACAGATGGGCGAGGAGGTTGTTAAAAACGGCGTAGGTTGACGCCTATCTCAAGTGGCTGATGAACCGTAAGGACCATTCAGTACGTTGCCAGAACACTCCGCTTGGAGACGCTCCGTCTCTGTCCGATCGTTTGCCTTTGTTACCCTCAGGCCAGCAACTGCTCAATCCGACCTAGCTCTTCCTCACTGAAGTTCAGGTCTCTGAGCGCGCCCACAGCGTCGTCAATCTGCTCAGGACGGCTCGCGCCGACGAGAGCGGACGTGACTTCGGGGCGGCGCAGCACCCAGGCGAGCGCCATCTGTGCAAGGGTCTGCCCACGCTCTCCGGCAAGGTCGTTGAGCCCCCGAGTCCGGGCCAGCACCTCGTCGGTCACGTGTTCGGGGCGCAGGAACCGTCCAGAGGTCACGGCACGTGAGTCAGCGGGGATGCCTCGCAGGTACTTGTCCGTCAGCAGGCCCTGTTGCAGCGGGCTAAACACGATGGACCCGATGCCTTCCTCTCGCAGCACGTCCAGCAATTCGGGCTCCACCCAGCGGTTGAGCATCGAGTAGCTTGGCTGGTGAATCAGGCAGGGCGTCCCCAGCTCGCGGAGCAGGCGGGCAGCCTCACGGGTCCCTTCCGGCTTGTAATTGCTGATGCCCACGTACAGTGCCCGCCCACTGCGAACGATATGGTCGAGGGCCGCCATCGTCTCCTCCATGGGCGTTTCGGGGTCAGGCCGGTGGTGGTAGAAGATGTCCACATAGTCCAGGCCCATCCGTTTCAGACTCTGATCCAGGCTTGAGACCAGGTATTTGCGCGATCCCCAGTTGCCGTACGGCCCTTCCCACATGTCGTATCCAGCCTTGCTCGAGATGATCAGCTCGTCGCGGTAGGGGCGAAAGTCTGCTGCCAGCACGCGCCCAAAGGTTTCCTCGGCACTCCCAGGCGGGGGCCCGTAGTTGTTGGCGAGGTCGAAGTGCGTGACGCCGAGGTCGAAGGCGCGGCGCAACATCGCGCGGGCGTTTTCCACACGGTCCACGCCACCGAAGTTGTGCCAGAGACCCAGCGAGATGGCCGGGAGCTTCAACCCACTGCGGCCTGTGCGGCGGTAGAGCATGGCGTCGTAACGGTCAGAACGGGCCTGGTAGGGATCGTGCAACATGGGTGCTCCTGGGGATTAAGCGGGACGGAAGTGAGGGCAAACTGTCCAACCGGCGCTCAGCATAAACGCCTCCTCGCTCCCTGAAGTCAGGGAAAGGACCACAGGAAAAAACGGACCTCTAACTGCATCACCCTCTGGCAGATGGGTCTTGCCTCAACTACAGTCAGAGAGCGGATCAGCCATACCGGCAGCTGATCGCTCATGCTTCATCCCAAGCCAGCTCAGGCACCGGTATGGTCTCGCGCTCGCGCTGTTCGGACAGCAACCCAGACTGATTACGCCGCCGAGGCTGGCCGCCCTCATCAAGCAACTCTTCCAGCGCAGCGATGCGTTCGGCTTGGGCCTGCAGTGTGTCCTGTGCCTCACGCAAGGTGGCCTTCTCTTCCTTGCTGGCCTCGCGGGCTTCCCGAAAGCGGTACAGGATTTCCAGCCTAGCGGTGAGGTCAGGCATCCTGGCCACCAGTCGTGGCGATCTCAGCCACCCAGGTCTTGCGCTTGAACGTCAGGGACCGCACCACCGCCCACGGGTACAGCACCTGGAGCTGGCGCATCTTGGCCCGGTACACGGCGGTTTCCATGCCTTTGGGGTCATCGAACGTGCAGGAGCCATCGGCCCAGAACACCAGGAAGTCGCAGACGTACCGCACGCTGCCGGGCAGGTGGAAGGGCACCTGCCGAAGGAAGCCCACCACCTCACCTGCCTTCATCAGCCCGGTCAGGTGATCGAAATAAGCGGCTTCCAGCTTCGAGTCGAACTTCTGGCCTCCGCGTTGACTGCGGACGGCGCTGAACTTGTGCCGGGCAGTCATCTCGCCCCTCTACAGACGGGGGTGGTCTCGCGTTCCCTCAGCTCCGCCAGCAACCCGGAATGGTTCATCCTCGGATTGATCCCTACCGCCAGCGCGCAGCCCGCCTTCAACCGGCGGCGGCAGGTCTCCAGTGGAACCCCAGACAACCTGGACAGCCATGCCGGGAAATCGCCCGCAACCGCGTGCCGGGTGAAGTCCAGCCAGAGCCCATGCGCCGCAACAGCCGATCTGTCTAGACCAATTCGGCCCACACCGCCAATGTTTGCCCACTCTCGCGCCTTGTTTTCCAGCGCCAGCACATCGTTTCTCAACTTTCTGTTCCCAAAAACCTCAGTTTGGGGGCAATTTTGGCCTGTTTCGGGAAGCAGTTCGCCCCGTTTGCGCCGGACCCGCTTGATCGGATGGCGGGCCTTGACCTTCTCCCTGGCCTTCCTGCCGTTCTCTCTCCAGAACTTCGACGCCTGCCCCAGCATGAAGTTCTGCCACTGGAACTCCGACCGGGCTCCAGCGTCAATGGCCTCTTGAGGAGAAGTGAAGGCCGTCCCGCGCAGAAAGTCACGGGCAGCCTTGTTCGCGTAGTGGCGTTTCGGGATGGTCACTGCTTGCTCCCAGCCATGACCTCAGCAGTTTGCGGATCGAACTCATTCCGCAGCTCGCCCCTTGAGGCCCTGCGGGCTTCACGCCAGCGCATGGAGGTCTTGAAGCGGACTGGAAGATCAGTCATTCGGGACCCCAGTCGGCAAGGCAGAATGGAGGCATGACTTGCCGTGATGAAATTCTTACCGTCGCCCGCAAGTTGAGCCGAGAGCGCACCGACGGGATCTTTACGGCCCAGGAGATCGTCACCGCCATGCGCGAACGCGGCACCCGCCACCTGGACACCACCATCCGACGCCATGTGGCCACCGAGATGTGCATCAACGCCGTCGGCCCCAAGGCTGGGAAGTACCACGATCTGGAACGCGTGGGGCGAGGCCAATTTCGGCTGCTCTGACGTCATTCCTCAGACCCCTTCTTCCCTTCTCCCGTCCAATTCTCGCCCTGCGGCACAATGCACAGCATCACCTCGCGCCTACAGGAGGACGAACGATGAACACCCCCCCCGCAAGCGATCTTCCGCAGAATCTGGGCAGACCGGCCCAGCGTGCGCTGGATCAGAAGGGCTATACCCGTCTTGAACAATTCACAGCGGTTACGGAAGCGGAGATCTTGAGCTTGCACGGCATGGGGCCCAAAGCGATCAGACTCTTGCGTGAGGCACTGGAAGCCAAAGGGCTGGCCTTTGCCGCCCCTGGCCGCAAGTAGTCCCCGCTCCAGCTCGGACTCGTGATCATTTGTGCTGACGGGCGTGTCATTTCGTGTCCTGGCCTGAATCTCCGGGCCGTCTACCGGGGTAGACAAAAACTCACTGCTCGTCACGGTTCGCCTCCCCTTCCCACAGCTGGCGGGCATGCCGAATCGCGTCCCAGATGTTCTTTCTGCCCGGCCCCAACCGCGCTTCACCCGTTGCCCGGTCAATTGCGGTGAACTGCCAGCCAGCGGCGTCACCGCTCAACATGACGTCAGCCACACTGCGCATGTCTTCCGCCCACACCCACGGCTTCACGTCATCGGTGCCTTGGAAGTCGCGTCGGTCCTGTGCGCCGCGCTGCACCGCTTTGGTGATGGCTTCCACGCGGCGCTCGGGGGGAATCTTGCTGAGGGGAACGGACTCCTGGGTGTCCGGGTGCTCAACCTGCATCCCAGCGGCCATGTTCCGCACCGTGTCAGCCACGCCCTGCACGTCTGCGCTGCTGGGCAATTGCTTGCCAGTCACGGCGCGGGTCACGTCCAGGACCAGGCGGTAGTCCTCCGGGGGCACGCCGCCCAACGCGCGCGCCACCCGCTCAACGGGCACCTCCAGACCCTGCGCCTCAAACTCACCCGCAGCGGCGGCGTAGTCGATCAGCTGGTAGGCCCGTGGGCGCGAGAAACGGAACCGCGCCAGGGCGTATTCCTCGAAGGTGGCAAACTCGCCCCGGTACAGGCGGGCGTCCCGGATCTCGGTCAGGGCCCGGCCTGCCAGCAGGGCAGCGGACGCACCGACGAGCACCTGTTCTTCCAGCTCGGCCAGGCGAGCGCGTTCCTCGGGCGTCAGGCGCTGCAACAGGGCCGCCGTCATCCCACCACGTCCCGCGCCAGGTTGCCGAACCGCACGAACTCACTGCTGTAGCTCAGCAAGACGCTGCCCACCGGGCCGTTGCGCTGCTTGCCCAGGATGATCTCCGCCACGCCCTGCTGATCGGTGTGCGGGTTGTAGTACTCGTCCCGGTAAATGAACATCACCGTGTCCGCGTCCTGCTCAATGGCCCCGGACTCCCGCAGGTCACTCAGCATGGGGCGCTTGCTGGGCCGCGCCTCCACACCCCGGCTGAGCTGCGACAGCACCACCACGGGAATCTGCAACTCCATCGCCAGCTTCTTCAGGCTGCGGCTGATCTGGCTGACTTCCTGCTGCCGGTTCTCGCCCCCGTTCTTGCCGGACTCGATCAACTGCAGATAGTCGATCAGCAGCAGGTCCAGCTGCCCGGCGGCGTGCAGCACACGGGCATCACGGGCAATACTCGCGCCGGTCTGATCGGTGGCGTCCATGAACTGAATCGGTAGGGAGCGCAGACGGTGGCCAGCTGCACCCAGGCGGTTGCGCTCCATCGGGCTCAGGGTGCGATGACGAATGCGGTTCAGGTCCACACCGGCATCCGTCGCCAGGGCGCGCAGACTCAGGGCCTTCGGGGACATCTCCAGGCTGGCCACGGCCACGCCATGTCCCGCGCGGGCCGCATTCAGGGCGAAACCGTACCCCAGGGCCGTTTTCCCCATAGCTGGGCGGGCCGCCAGCACGTACAACGCTCCCGGCTCAAAGCCCAGGATTTCCTGATCAAGATCCGGGAAGCCGGTATGGATGGCGTCGGGTACCGGGTTATCCAGATCCGCCAGCGCCGCGTCAATGGCCTGCGCGTGACTCACGAACTGGTGCCGGGCGCGCTGGTCCAGCGGCGTGACCACCTGCGAGGCCAGAGTCGCCAGCTCTTCACCCGTCAGGTCACCCTCGGCGGCGTGGTGGATCAGCGTGTAGGCGGCCCGGATGGTCAGGCGGCGGGCGTGCAGACCGCGCACCACAGCGGCGTACTCGGTGGCGTAGTGTCCGCTGGTTTCGGTGGCCATGACGCCGCTCAGGAAGGCCAGGTCAAACGATGGGTGGGCGTGCTGCTGGCCCTGCTGGGCAATCAGGCCAAGGTCATCCACCGGCAGGCCGGCGGCATGCAGGGCGGTCATGGCCTCGAACACGCCACGGCAGCCGAGGCTGTAGAACGTTTCGCTGGGCAGCTCGGCAATCACCGGCCACTGATCGGCGTCGATCATCACGGCGGCCAGCAGCTGCGCCTCGACGTGGGGGTCAGACGGCGGCGGGCGGGTCACAAGATCTCCAGCGTCCGCAGGCGGCCCAGGGGCACATCGGGGGAGTCGGGATGATCGGTGGCAATGCCCCGGCTCAGGACGGACAGCACCGTGGCCTCGCTGCCATCGGGGTAACGGACGCGCTGGCCGGGCTTGAAGTTGGTCTTGCGTTCCACCTCGACAGCGGGCAAGGGGGCGGGTCCGGCGGGGCGGGTCATCCGGTGCTTCAAGGCGGCCCAGGGCATGTTGTACGTCCCGGCCTCAATCAGCGCTGTGACGTGGGTTTTCAGTTCCTCGGCCTGTCCGCCTGTGACCCACTCGGCCCATTGCAGGGCGTGAAGTTCCTGGCTCACGCGCTTGATGCCCGTCAGGCGCACCCAGCCGCGCCAGGTGTCCTGCAATCCGGCCCCAGCCAGCACGGCCATGGCCTCGCGCGGCGTCCGGCCGGGCGGAACCTTTTCAGAGTCAGTCACGTTATCGGTCTCTCCGTTGCCAGTCACAGTTTTTGAAGCTGTGAAGGGGTTGAGGGTGGGGTCGGCCTCGCCAGAGGCCACGCCGTCAGGCGTCTGCCCTTCCGTCTCGCCTGCGGCGTCGAGTTGTGGTTGCGGTTGCCCGTCCGCCTCGCGCGTCTCTTGAAGACCAGGAACAACATCTTCTTTCCTTCCAATTCCTTCTAATTCCTTCGGGGCTTGAGATTCTTCGTCCTGCACGGTGATCTTGCTCTTAACTGACGTACGGTCATTCGCACATGCGTTCGCAACTCCGTTCGCACGGACGTTCGCTTTGCCGGGCTGGGTGTAGATCACGCCACCCTGAACGCGGCTGCAAAAGCCCTGCTCGATCAGTGCGGCGATGGCCTTCTCGGTGGCGCGTTCCTTGAGCTGGCAGGCGGCCATCAGGTCAGGAATGGTCATGGCCCTCTGCCGGTAGTTGCTGCGCTCGGAGAGGGCGGTCAGCACGCGGGTGACGGCGCTGCCGTTGACCTTCTGGAAGGCCACCACGGCGCTGTCGGTGGTGGTGTAGGTGCCGGCCTCGCGCTTCGCCCTAGTCTTCTTGGCGGGTGCGGGGAAAGGGATGTTGGTGATGGCACTCATGGCGTGCCGCCCTGGCTGACCCGGTAGCCCAGGGTGCAGCAGATGGTCCACAGCTCATCGATCTTGGCCGGGTTGTGGATGGCGGCGGTCTGGAGTGCGGCGGCGAACTTCGACAGCTCGTCGTCGGTCATGGTCTTAACGCCCTCCCCCCGGTATTCGGGGGCGGCGAGGTTTTCAGGCTGGTAGATGGCGCGGAAGGCGGCGGGGTCTGTGGGGTAGATGGTCTCAACAGCGGGCGTCAGGTAGGCGTTCTTGTACTTCGGCAGGCGGGCGAGATCAGGATGAAGAGGGGCCGAAGCCCCTCCAGTTTCAATCGGCGGCTGGTGCATCCTGCCCCCCGTTGTCAGGGCCATCGGTGTCCATGAAACGGAACTCCGCGTCCTGAGCCTCGCTGCTGGGCAGGGCCTGAACCTCTTTCGGCGCGTTTAGGACGCCCATGGCCACGGTCTGCGGCTGGTCATCCTCGGGTTGTTCTTCGTCCTGGTCAAACAGGCCAGCACCCTTGTCAGCCTCATGAACCTGGACGATCAGCGCCAATTCATACCGGGAGGCATCGAACAGGCTGTTCAGGTTGTCGCCCGCGTTCGCCCACTTCTGGAGCGTGGCCACCGGCACGAAGTCCTTCATCTTGCTGCCCTTGCTGGTGAAGACCAGCTTGCGGAAATCGCCGTCGCTGCGCTGCGCCACCCGCACCGTGAAGGTCACTTCCTTGCTGTCCTGGGCATTGTGAGCGGCGCGCAGGAATTCCAGGGCATCGGCGGGCACCTGCACGTCCAGCAGGCTGATCAGGTCATCGTGGGTGTCGTATTTGGTTTCGGTGCGGTAGGCCCGGACGGTGTATTCGTTTTGCATGGTGGGTTCCTCGAGTTGAAAGCAAGAAGTAAAGCCGGGAAACCCTTTCCCGGCCTGTGAGTTCAGAACGCCAGCACTTTCTTCTGGGCTTCGGCGAAGACCTGTGCGGCTTCGTGGTTGTCCCAGCTGCTGAAGGTGTCGAGGATGCCCACCGCCTGTTCCTGGTTCAGCTCTTTGGTGCCGATGGCTTTTTCATCGTTGGCGAGGTAGCCCCACAGGACGGCCCGCTCCGCGCTGGTCTTGGCCCCGGCACGGGCGGCGTGCTGGCTCAGCAGTTGCCGCTGTTCACTGGTGGCCAGAGCGGGCGTCAGCACGGCGTCCACAACATCAGGTGCGGTGTGGGCTTGCTCGGCCTCCTGATGGGCTTCTACCTTGGTGGGCAGCCTCCCCAGCACGGCTTTCAAGTCCTGGCGCAGTGCGGCGGCCTGACCAGCATTGGTGCGCCATTCGCTGTACTTCGCGGCGTAGGCGGTCTCGTCAATGTGGGGGCGGGCCTCGGTCCACAGCGTCTTGATCTCCCCCGTCAGGGCTTCGCTGGGCGCGGCGGTGCGGACAGGTGTTCCGGCCTGCTCCTGAATCTCACGGGTAATGTTCGCGGGCCGGGCGGTGGGAGCAGCCTTGACCTCCTGAGTCACCGTCATGGCCCCGTCTTCGTCTACCTGGACGTCCGCGCCCATTTCCTCAGGCGTGTACAGACCATCGATCACGTCCGGGAACACCACGCGGGCACAGGCAGCCACCGCGCGCCACTGGTACATGACGGGGGCCTGCTTCTGATAGTTGTCCTTGCCGTCCAGCTTCATCGCCCGCGCCTCAGTTGGGCCGAATTTGGCGGTGAAGGGGGCGCGGCCCCGGCGCTTCATGGTCACGCAGGCCCCGTCCACACCAGTCACAACTTCGATGTTTTCCAGTTGTCCGCTGCGGTTGATCAGGCTCAGCATCAGTTGGGGGCTGACGGTGGGTTTGCCCTGGATCACGGTGATGCCGTTCAGGGCGGCCATGGCGGGCAGGCCCAGTTCCATGCCTTTGACCATGATGGCGACGGCGGCCTCTGGACTCTGAACGCTGCTGGGCAGCATGCGGCTCTTGACCAGCATGGCACCGAATTCCAGCAGTTGCATGGCCTGTCCGGCGAGGGCCAGGGTGTTCGTTTCGCGGTGCATGATGGCGGTCATTCCGTCACCGTTCCTTCGCCCCGGCAGTGGGGGCAGTTGATCAGGGGTTGATTGCGTCCGCCGTCGGTGCAGTCGCACAGGCGTGACGCGCCGGGCGTCTCGGCCCAGTCCGCTGCGTAATCGACACGCCCCGCGCGGTAGACGACGAGGCTGCACCGGCCTTCGGCCCACAGCTCACGGGCCAGGGTGCCGGTGCGGACGGGGAGGCCCACGCGCACGCGGCCGTCCATGGAAAGCGTGAAGGCGGTCATCCGAACATCACCAGCAGCTCGTCGATGTCGGCCATCTTCCAAGCCTTGAGGCTCAGCCCAGCACCCGCACCGATCAGGAGGGGCGATTCCAAGACACCGCCCAGCGCGAGACAGACGATGGCCAGCACGATCATCAGGAACGTGGCGCGCCTCACGCCGCACCGCCCTGCTGGTACGTGGCCAGCGCGTTTTCAGGGATGCGGATCTGGCGGCCCACGCGGGTGTGGGTGATGCGGCCGTCGCGCACGTCTTTGTAGATGGTGTCGGGGCAAACGTTCAGCAGCGCAGCGAACTCAGGCACGCTGTAGTACGTGGTGGGACTGAGGGTGGCAGCGGCAGGTGCGGGCGTGAACTCCGCCAGCGCTTCAGACACGGCCAGCCGCACCAGCGCGGCCAGTTCCTCGCCGGTCATGACGACGATGGGGGCGGTCATGCCCGTCCGCCTTTGATCTCCGTCAGATCCCAGCCTTCGCAGGTGGCGCCGTCGATGGTGGGGTGGCTGGCGTTGCAGCCGCGTCCGATCATGCCCAGGCCGTGAACGTGGCCGCAGGAGTCGCAGCGAAGGCCGGTCACGCCACGCGCGCGAGCATCAGCGGCGAGGACAGCCCAGGTAGGGCGGAGGGTGCGGGTGGGTGCTAAGATGGTCATGTCTAAAACCTCCGGGTAGGCGGGCGCGTCTGATACACGCGCTCTTTTCGTTTGCCTCAGGCCACTGCTTTTAACGTTACAGCCTTAAGCTGTGCCGAAAAAAGGTCATCCAAACGAAGCTCAAGAGCCGCCGCGATTCGGAACGCGATGGACACGTTGACATCGGTGGTTCTGCCGTACTCATGGGCCTCGATCGTCTTGGCAGAAACGCCAGCAGCGCGAGCCAGGGCTTCGCGAGAGAGCCCTTGAGCTTCTCGGTGTTCACGTAGCCTGTCCATTCGCATAGCCCTAATATAAGTCTATGACATTCATACGTCAATAGGAATAGAGCTGTAGCGTTTTGATAGTGGGGAACCACTAGCCTACTATTTGCGTAGTGCTATGGCGTTATGACATTCGTTGCCGTCGCCTACCCTTTTATGGCCAGAAACCGCTCCACTTCCCCTCAATACGAGCCGACGCAAGCAAGCTTGGCGTTGAAGATGCGGCGCGTCGAACTGGGCAAGAGTCAGGCGGATGTTGCATTCGAGTCTGAGGTGTTGACCCAGACTACCGTGAGCGAACTGGAGCGCGGGAAGTATGGCCCTGAGGATCTGACCGCTGCGCGATTGTCAGCACTGGCTAGAGGGCTAAACTGGACAGTTGCCGAATTAGAAGCGGCAACGGGCCTCAATCTTGGTCTGAGCCCTGCATCCGATGATCAGATGACGGTAGTTTTGCGCCCGCTCCCCGAAGGCCTGCAAGCCGCGATCGACATCTACGGCAAGCGCTTCAGCGATCTGCTGGACCCTACCTGGCAGCAATACATGGCCAAGTTTCGCTGGCGCGAGGGGCAACCGGAAGACGCTGAATCCTGGCTGGATCTCTATCGTGACCTCTCCCGTGCCGGAATCGTGCCGGGCGAGAACTGATGCGGGATGCTTCCCACGCTGCGCTGGCCTACGCTGCAAAGATTCACGCACAGCATGGCTATGAAACCTGTCCTGAACGCTTGTGTGCGGCCCTGGGCATCCGCGTCATTCCGGGCCGCGAGAACCGCGCCGTCAACGGGCCGCCCAGCATCATCACCTTGCGGCAGGACCGCTACGCGCCGCGCCAGAAGTTCACCATGCACCATGAGATTGCCCACGTCCTGATTCAGCGGGCGGGTCTGGAAGATGCGGTGCTGAACGAAGTTGACGGGGATGATGCGAACGAACATCTAGAGGCGGTGGCCAGTCACATGGGCGCGGCGCTGCTGATGCCTGCTTCGCTGGTGCGGCAAGCCATACGGGATTGGGGGGATCGTCCCGAGGCGATCTTGAGGATTCAGCAGGGCAGCGGCGCAAGTTTTCCCGCTGCCCTGGTGCGTTATGTGACCCATGACCTTGAAGCCAGCCGTGGGGCGTTCGCCACCAGCGGGAGCTATGTGGCGCACGCGGCCAGCATCAACATGCGTCCGATCTACCGCTATGACCGTGTCCCAGATCCGCGCGCCAGTTTCCCAGAGGCGGCGCTGCTCAGCATTCCCAACCGCGCCCGCACCGTGGGCGTCATGGTCTTTTAAGGAGAGGACGATGAAAAAGTTGCTCGCGCTTGCCGTAATGGCACTCCCTGCTGCGGCGGCCGTCCCGGCCAGTGGACAATTTGGCGCATCCGCAAAAGTGGCGTTGTTGATGCTGGAGGGCAAGACTGCGCCATGCAAAAACCCGGCCCTGAATACAGCCGCCTTTCAAACGGCCTGCGCCACAGTCCCATAATATGCGGCGGCGTTCAAGGCAAACTGGCCGCTGGTGGAAGAAGTCTCGTTCCCCGGTCTCACGCTTGTGCAGGACTGGAAGGCTGATCCAGATCCCGCGTCTAAGGGTGCCTTCTCACGTGCTTACGCCTTGAACGAGACGCCCTTCCTGGTGTACTACCAGCCCACCGGCACCACAGGCCACCTCACCTTGATTTACAGATCTGATCTCCAGCCGACTGCGCCAGCGCCTGCTTCCAATGCATCGTCTCCCAGGTTCAGTTCCTGCGCCGCTGCCCGTGCCGCTGGCTACAGCAACATGCGACGGGGTCAGCCGGGCTACAGCAGCAACCTAGACCAGGACAATGACGGGGTCGCCTGCGATCAGTGAGCAGCCCCCGCACCATCGGCGTCATGGTTTTTTGAGGAGATCCGTGAAAAGAATGTTCCTTCTTCCCTTGCTGCTGGCCGCCTGTGCGCCAGCGGTGCAGACCAACCCAATCACCACCGCCAGCCGCACGTATGCCGCCAGCTGCCCAGCCGTCCTTGACGCCCTGACCGCCGTGGCGATCCGCACCCAGCCCTCAGGTGCCGTGGGGGTTGGGAGCTGGTCGCTTCTTGGCCTGGTGTCTCGTACCGAGAGCACAGCGACTTATTCCAGTCAGTCCATGAATCAATTCGCCACAACGGTCCAGGCCACCTGTACGGGTGAGGCCACACTGACACTCGACAGCGCAGGACAGACCCCTCCCCTGCTCAACGCTCTGAATTCCACCCTGCTGGATGGTGTCAAGCTGCCATGACCCGCAAACCCCCAGCCAAACGCGGGAACGGGGAAGGGACAACCCGTCAGCTGCCCAGCGGCAACTGGCGCTGGGAAGTGATGGTGGAAGGCCGACGCCACGGCGGGACCGCCCCCAGCAAGACGCTGGCCCGTCAGGCCGCCGCCCGTCTGATCGCCGACGCCACACGGGGCGGCGTGGTGGACCCGAGCGCCGAGACGCTGGGCGAGTACCTGACGCGCTGGCTGGAAGGCAAGCAGGCCAGCCGCGCCGTCCGCACCCACCAGATTCAGTCCGATCACCTGGAGCGCCATATCTTGCCCGTGATCGGCAAGGAACGGCTGCAGAAGCTCTCCCCTGCCCACATGCGCCGGTTGTTCGACTCCCTGAACAAGGCTGGGCTGGGGGCGTCCTCTCAGCGCCAGGTGCATCAGATGCTGATCTCGGCATTAGGCGAGGCACTGCGCCTGGAACTCGTGACCCGCAACGTGGCCGAGGTGGTCAAACCCACACCAGCCAGAGGCAAGGAGAAGACGGCACTGGCCAGCTTCACGGCTGAGGAGGCCGCCCGGTTCGCTGCTGCCGCTGCTGCAGACCGCTGGGGCGCCCCGTTCCTATTTGCCCTCAGCACAGGAATGCGCCGCGGTGAGGTGGTGGGCCTGCGCTGGCAGGACGTGGATCTGGACGCGGCCCAGGCCCACGTCCGCGAGATCGTGACCACGCCCAAGACGACGGGCAGCCGGCGGACGGTGTACCTCTCCCCCGATACCGTGACGCTGCTGCGCAGGGTGCTGGCCAGCCAGGCGGAGCAGCGGGCCGCCCTAGTGGGCAGCGTGCGCGGCCATGCCAAGGGGTATGAGCGCAAACGGCAGTGGGCGGACAGCGGGCGGGTGTTCGTGAACAGCTACGGCGGGACGCTGCTGCCGGGGAACCTGAAGCGGGATATGGGGCGGATCTGTGGGGCAGCTGGCGTGCGCGAACTGCCGATCCATGGGCTGCGCCACACCTATGCCTCGCTGGCCCTGCGTGGCGGTGTCCCGGTGGAGGTGGTGAGCAAGCAACTGGGCCATGCCTCCCCGGCGTTCACCCTGACCCAGTACCGGACTGTGTTCACCTCGGAGCGGGAAAAATGGGCCTTGAATCTGAGTCAACTGGTGGGGGCGGATTGAGCGGTTACGCACGCGTTACGCACGGAGCACCTTGGACCCTTTTGGTTGAAATGAAAAAACCCGCGCTAGGCGGGCTTTTTATTGGTGGGCGGTATAGGATTTGAACCTACGACCACTCGCTTGTAAGGCGAACGCTCTACCGCTGAGCTAACCGCCCACGCTGGGGGCCTATGCTAAGGGGTCAGACGGACAGGATCAAGGGGTAGGCCCATCCTATTCAATACCCCGCTATCTAGTCCAGCATCTTAATGAATGCGGGGGGCGCGACGGAACAGGCAAATCTATAGTTCACTCTATCGGATAGATATTAGAATCCTGAAGTTTTATGAAGAAACTTCTGATTCTCCCGGCTGTTCTCAGCCTCAGCGCCCTTCTCTCTGCCTGTGGCGGCGAGGGTGGCACATCCAATCCTCCACCCACTTCCAAGTTCGTAATGACAGTCCAGATTACTGGCGCTGCCACCGCCCCAGTGACGGTCACTAACACCACGAGCAAGGCCACCGTCTTCAGTGGGATGCTGACGGGCAACAAGACCTTTAGTGATCTGGCCGCCGGAAGCGTGCTCAGCGTTCAGGGCGGCGCGGTCAACGGGTACACGACGCCCGACGTGCAGACAGTCACGCTGGACGGCAACAAGAGCGTGACCCTGGAATATAAGGCGTCCTCCATAGTTGGCACGGCCTGGAACAACACCAGTATTGCTGGCCAAGTTGTTGGCACTGATCTGCAACTGAGCAACGCATATCTGGGTAGCTTCAGTGATGACCTTTTCGGCAAAACCACGCTGGTGAACAACGTCGTTTCTTTCGATCTCTCTGCCTTGGTACCTGGGCCACGGGAATTGCTCCCCGATTATTACGGCCCCCGATCTGGCTGCATCGGCAACAACAGTGATCCCGACGCGCAGATCTACGGTAGTACGAACATGACTGTTTTCGGTCCACAGGGCGATCTGCTGGGATACATTGACGAAAAAATTGTGGCTGGGCCGGATTCCGCGCTTCCGCAGGCCACCTTAAACCGCCTGTATTCGGATCGTCGATTCACATACAAGGGTACCTGTACCTTTTACGACAGTGCCGGGAATCCCTACACGGAAACTGTGGATGTCAACATCAGGCGTGGTTGGAACACGTTAGTGGTGTCGCAGGAAGCAAAGGCATTCAACACCCGCAACGCCTCGTCGGATGACCGGATCAAATTGGCCTTCACCTCTGCCGAGCCAAGAGTGGTTGTCGCTCTCGGTGATACCAACCTGAATTTTGTGAACAGTGAGAACGTCACAGTCAACGCTGAGATGATTCAGGTGGGCAATTACTCAGGCGAGATCAGCCTCAGTACCGATCTGCCTGGCCTGACGGTAGAACCTGCCACATTGACCCTCAATCCTCTACCAAAGGTGTCGGCCCAAGCTGCTGGGAGCCGCCCCCCCCATTTCTCAGCTCTCAGTCTGCGTTCTCAGAGACTCAGTGCCAAGCTGACCTTCAAGTACAGCGGCAATGAAAACGTCTACAACCGATTCTTCTCGCTACTCGTCAAAGATTCGGGCGGCAAGCAGGTTGGTCAGGGCAATGGCTTGATCAACGTTTCACGTCCTGGAATCAGCGTAGCAGTGTATGGACCAGAATTGGAACTGGCCCCCAGCAGCACCAGAAGCTTCCCAGTTTCATTGACCGCCGTAGGGAACTTCAGTGGCGAGGTCACGGTCAGCCTCAGCGGTCTGCCTGCCGGGGTGAGCGCTCCCGCCAGTAAGGTCAATCTCCAATATTTCGGTTCTACCGAACTCACGCTGACCAGCGGGGCAACCGTCAAGAGCGGCACCTACCCCCTGACCATTACCGCGCAGGGCGGCGGCAAGAGCGCAACAACCACCATTAATCTGGTGGTTCCCAAATCCAGCGTAAGCGTCAGTCTGGAGAACTCCTCGCTCGCGGTCGCTCAAGGCGAAAAGGCGACCATCGGGGTCACGGTCCAGAGTCGGAATGGATTTTCTGGTTCCGCAACGGTACAACTCACGGGATTGCCCAATGGAATCACAAGTGATCCGACGACAGTCGTTGTGACGCCCAACACCACCACGACCGTCCGGCTCCCTGTCACAGCCGCAGCGAGCGCCACGCTGGGAGAAACGCAGGTGACCGTCACGTCCCCGGACCTCGATCCCCAGCAGTCCAGCTACGGCAACACCTTCACCCTTCTGGTGCGGCCCGCCCGGACAGCTCTGGGAAACAACCTTTCCAGTATTCTCGTGGCAGGCAACAGTGGGGTCTGGACTCTGACTTCAAACTACAACTCCAGCACCTATACCACCACCTCAACTTTCAAACATCTTGTCGACGGGAAAGTGACTTCCACGGCAACCGTGAATGGCGAAATCAATAAGGCGTACTCTCTTTCTGACGGATCGATTCTCGCCTACCACATTTACGATACAAAAGCGTATGTGATCAACGATACCGGCATTCAGACCATTACGAGCAGGCCCTCTGGGCTGGCCGGATATTACAACAGCAATGCTGCAGTAGATGACCAGGGCCGTCTCTGGTTCACACAAGAGAGTGCATCAGGCGCCATGTCCGGTTATTCATTAATGTCCTGGAATCCAGTGACCAGCACTCTCAAATCCTACGTCACCACCAACGACCTGACCTACTTTGGTTCGTATATTGCCAGTAACGATGGCAAGCATCTCGTTTATCAGTCGAGTACTTCGGCAGACTTCAAAATCGATACATCAACCGGAGAAATGAGCAGCCTGGGCACCAATATTTCAACGTCGCCTGAAAACGCAGCTCTCAAGAATGACGGGGTAATCTACTTTACCGATTATTACGGCAGTTCTCTGAAGCGTCTGAATCTGGATGGCACCATCACCGGCTTTCTAGAATTCAATAATATTAACGGCGTGATTGGCATGGACAAGGGCAACGATAACTATCTGTGGGTGAGCACTTATTATGGCGTCGCAAAAATCAACTTACAGACGAACGCAATGACAATAACAAAATTTGATTCTATCTCAGGAAAAATTCTCCTCACTGAGGGGGGAATTGGTGTGCTCACTACAGAAAGCATAAATGGAAACACCGGAACACAAGCTTACTTAACTCTCGTCCGCTAAAAGGCCCTTCAATTAAAATCCGCCGCAATAAACGCGGCGGATCCCATTTTTATCCTTTCAGTCTACATTACTTAGTCCAGTTCCATATCGATCATCAAAGGGTTTTCCTTTGCGTCCTTTCCGCCAGCCCGAACGTCAGGAATCGCGATAGGTGTGCTGCGATCCATCTCTTTAGGAGGCTGACCAGGTTTGACCCAGCGAGTGCCGGGACCCGCTGGCCCAACAGCAGGTGCCGGTGTGACCGGGTAAGCGGCCAATCGGGCGGCGCGCAGGATCGAGTCCAGTTCGGGCGAGGTCAGCAGGCCCTTATTTTCCAGGGTGCTCAGCAGGCCCAGCACCAGCTTGCGCGTGAATTCGGCCTCCTGTTCGGGAGTCTTGAAGGGATTGGCATCGGTCATGGGGTTCAGAGTAGCGCGGCTGGGCTGTTCGCAGGAACCACCTGGGGGCAGGTGTGCTCCCCACCGGGTGACAGCTCCGTCCGGTGCCTGCGGACTAGTCCGGGGCGTCAGGGAGGAGGTGGGTGTTATCCTGGGCAGGTTGAAAATTACCGGATAGAAACGGTCATGATGGTTACCCACACGGCAAAATGTTCGCCTTAAAATATGGACTGAGCAGAAGTCCGGGCTGTGGGTTTGGGTTCAAATGGCCCACGGGCAACCTGGGGAGGAACGAATGTACAAGGGAAGAGAGGGGCAATGGGCATTTTTGCTTCACCGCCTGTCGGGAATCGCGATCCTGGCTTATCTGCTGATTCACGTTTTCAGCATCGGCTCGTTCATCTTTGGTGAGCGGTTCTACATGGCAATTCACGAAACGTACGACTGGCCGATCTTCCGTATCGGACTGGTGTTCATCACGGCGGGGGTGGTGTACCACGCCTTCAATGGCCTGCGCATCATCGTGATGGACTTTACCGGGGCTGGCGTGGCCTATCAGCGCCAAATGTGGTACGCCGTGATGGCGCTCACCGTGATCAGTGGACTGTACGCAGCCTGGACGCTGCTGCCGCGCCTGCTGGGAGGCTACTAGAATGATCCGCGCGAGAACGTTTATCGACGCCAAACAGCAGTCGCACAGCAACGCCGAGCTGAACTGGTGGATCTTCATGCGCATCAGCGGACTGATCCTGGTCTTCCTGGTGCTGGGTCACATCTACATGACCTTTATCCAGGTTTCCGAATCCGATGCCACGTTTACGGCGGTGGTGGGCAAACTGGCGAATCCGGCCTGGAAGTTCTATGACTGGCTGATCCTGGCACTGGCGCTGATGCACGGCACCAATGGGGCGCGGTATTCCATTGAGGACTACATCCGCACCCGTCCCAACCGGGCCTGGGTCAAGGGCGTGTTCTACACCGTGGTGGCGCTGGTCTTCGCTTTCGGCACCATCGGCCTCTTTTCCATCTGAGCACCTTCTCTTTGAGCTTTCAAAGGACGTAACTAACTATGCAACATCGTTATGACGTACTGGTCATCGGCGCAGGCGGCGCAGGACTGATGGCCGCACTGTACGCCGCCAAGGGCAATGTCTCGGTGGCGTGCATCTCCAAGCTGTATCCCACCCGCTCGCACACCGGGGCGGCACAGGGCGGCATCGGCGCAGCGCTGGGCAATGTCGCCGAGGACCACTGGGAATGGCACATGTTCGACACCGTCAAGGGCGGCGACTACCTGACGGACCAGGACGCCGCCGAGGTGTTTGCCAAGGACATCATCGATGCCGTGTACGAGTTGGAGCACATGGGGTTGCCCTTCTCGCGCACCCCGGAGGGACGGATCGCCCAGCGCAAGTTCGGCGGTCACACCCGCGAGTTCGGCAAGGCCGCCGTGGAACGCAGCTGCTACGCCAAGGACCGTACCGGCCACATGATCCTTCAGACGCTGTACCAGCAGAACGTCAAGGAAGGGACCAAGTTCTTCAACGAATTCCACGTTACGGACCTATTGATCGAGGATGGACGCTGCCGCGGTGTGGTGGCCTATGAGCTGTCGACGGGCGAGATTCACACCTTCCATGCCAAGGCTGTGATTCTGGCGGCGGGCGGCTACGGGCGTATCTTCAAGATCACCAGCAACGCGCTGACGCTGACCGGCGACCTGATGAGCATCTACTACCGCAAGGGCCTGCCGCTGGAGGACATGGAGTTCTACCAGTTCCATCCCACCGGCCTCGCCAAGCTGGGCATTCTGGTCACCGAGGGCATCCGTGGTGAGGGCGGCATCCTGCGCAACGACAGCGGCGAACGCTTCATGGAACGCTACGCACCGACGATCAAGGACCTTGCCCCGCGGGACATCGTCTCGCGCAGCATCATCAGCGAGATTCGCGAGGGCCGGGGCGTGGGCCGTGATAAGGACGCCGTTAACATCGACCTGACCCACCTGCCGCGCGAGGTAATTGAAGGGAAGCTGGCCGAGATCACCGATCTGGCTCGCACCTACTTGGGCATGGACCCGGTCAAGGATCTGGTGCCCGTGCAGCCCACAGCGCACTACGCGATGGGCGGTATTCCCACCGACCTGAACGGCCTGTGCCTGAGTGACGGTAACGGTGGCAGCATCGAGGGGCTGTACGCGGCGGGTGAGCAGGCCTGCGTGTCGTTGCACGGCGCGAACCGTCTGGGTACCAACAGCCTAGGTGACCTAGTGGTGTTTGGCCGCCGCGCAGGGATCTACGCGGCGCAGTACGCCCGCCAGGTGGAATTCCCCGATCTCCCCGACGATCCCCAGAGCGGCACCAAGGACATGTTCGATGGCCTGCGCAATGGCAGCGGCAAGGAAAACCCGGCGCTGATCCGCAAGGAGATGCAGGAGTCGATGATGAATAACGTCGGCATCTTCCGCAATGGCCCAGACATGGAGCGGCAGGTCGAGATCCTCAAGGAGCTGAAGTCGCGCTACCAGAACGTGAACGTGGGCGATCCCAGCCTGCGCTACAACAGCGAATTGATTGAGGTGATGGAGCTGGGCTTCATGCTCGACTGCGCCGAGGCCATGACCGCTAGCGCCCTGAACCGCACCGAGTCACGCGGGGCGCATGACCGCGCCGATTACCACACCCGCGACGACATTAACTGGCTCAAGCACACCATGGCTTACAAGGACCTGGACCGGCCCGGCAATGTCCTGATTGGCTACAAAGATGTGGCCCTGAAGGGATTCACCCGCGCCTTCGAGCCCAAAGCCCGCGTTTACTGACCCGTGACTGAGGAGATGGAGGCAGGGTCAGCCCGCTTCATCTCTCCAAAGGAACTTCAAATGACCCAAACGCAACACGAACTCACCGGTATTCCCGCCGCTGCCCAGCAGGGGTTGGCCATGATGCACATCAAGGTCAAGATTCTGCGCTTCGATCCCGAGAAGGACCGCAAAGCGCACTGGGAAACCTACACCATGGACGCCCAGGCCGGGGACCGGGTGCTGGACGTCATCAACGAGGTCAAGTGGTATCACGACCAGAGCCTGACTTTCCGGCGCTCATGCATGCACGGCATCTGCGGCAGTGACGCCATGCTGATCAACGGGCGCAACCGTCTGGCCTGCAAGACCCTCGTCCGGGACGTGGTGAAGGACGGCGGCACCATCACCGTCGAGCCGATTCGCGGCCTGAAGGTGGAAAAAGATCTGCTGGTGGACATGGAGCCGTTCTTCGACTCCTACAAGGCGATCATGCCTTACTTCATCAACGAGTCGCCCGCCCCCGCTGCCGAGCGCATCCAGTCCGAGGAAGAAGCCGAGCGCATGGCACAGTCCAGCAACTGCATCCTGTGCGCGTGCTGCACCACATCCTGCCCGATTTTCTGGGTCAACGGCTCGTACCTGGGACCGGCCAGCATCGTGCAGGCGCACCGCTTCATCTTCGACAGCCGCGACCAGGCCACCCAGCAGCGCCTGAACATCATGAACCAGAACACGGGCGTGTGGCGCTGCCGCACCGCCTACAACTGCACCGAGGCGTGCCCACGCGACATCCCGATCACCCAGCTGATTGAGGAAGTCAAGCGCGCGGTGATGTACCAGCAGTCGTAACCCGAACTCAGAAAGGCGCGGAGGCTACAGCTCTCCGCGCCTTTCGCCGTGGGCGTCCAATCGGCGGGTGGTCTGGGACGCTCGCTTTCGTCAGCGTCGCCGCCAACCCAACCCAATACGACCCGTTTCTCTCTAGCAGTGACCCCTTGGCCAATTCACAGACCTTAAGTCCCAACGCTTGGGCCGCCGCCTACAAACAAGTGCAAGTCGAACTCTTCCAGAGAGCAGACTCTGCCGAACAGCTCTGCGCCTGCGGCAGCCGCGGGCTCAGAATTGCAGGGCGTACTTCACGCCATCGTTGCCGGTACACTCGCCGATCCCATGCTCAGCTTCATCTACAGTTAGGGTACACGTCAAGGTCAGCGTGGGGGCACTTGCGGTGCGAGCGATCAAGTTACCGCTACGGACCGTGGCGGTGCCGGGCCGGGGCGTGTCTAGACGCGTGCCCAAGGCAACTGCGCCGTTTTCACCGATAGCTGCGCTACCACCCACAGACAGACTCAGACCCAGTCCTGCGGGCAGAAGGCTCGCCGCACTCCCACTCAGGATGGCGGTGCGTCCGCTGTAGGTCTGACCGCCGATCCGGATGGTGGCATTGTCCGCCGCAAAGGGATTGCCCAGACGCGGTTGCAGGGTGCCCCGCACGAAACTGACCGTCCCCTCCTGTCCGGTCACGCTGTTGACGATGCGGCCCATCTGCGGGCCAGTCATGGTGGGGGCACAGGAGGCCAGAACGCCCGCAAGGGTCACGCCCAGCAGCACCGGGATCGGTTTCATCATGCCCTCAGTGTAGGAGGCGGGCCTGACGGGGCCATGAGCGACGGGACGGGGACTGCTTACCCTGCGCCGAACTCCAGCACTTCATGCACCTCCAGCCCTCCCTGACCGTTAAACGCCTCCTTGGGCAGGGCACCGCTGCGGGCGTGGCCCTGACGGAAGGCGTCACTGGAGGTCCAGGCCTCAAAAGCCTCGCGGCTGTCCCAGAACGTGAGGACCACGTAGGGCTCTCCGTCTTTGGTGGGGCGCAGAACGTGGTTTGCGATGAAGCCGGGCATACCGTCCACCAGTCCGGCGCGCTGGCGAAAGCGGTCCTCGAATTGCTCGCGGTATTCGGGGCTGACATACATGCGGTTGGCAACAGTGATCATGGGAAAACCTCCAGCGGGCCAGCCCGCTCAGACGGGCAGGGCGTCGGCAAAGTCGTGGACAAACTGCAACTGATCCGACGTTTCGATGGCGTGCGGGCTGCGGGTCTTACGAACCAGTGTGACCGCCTCGTCCGCCCCCATGCCGCCCTGCACCAGCAGGCAGGCGGCGGCCAGCCCGGCCCGGCCCAGCCCACCCCGGCAGTGCACCACCACACCGCGCCCGTCGAGCAGATCGGTCATCAGTTCATCGACGAAGGCGGCGAAATCCGCGCGCCTGGCGGGGGCGTGCTGATCGGGAATGGCGAAGGCCTTGACCTCCAGATTGTTCAGCTCGGCGGCGGCGTGGTAGCCGTCCATACCCAGCATGTCGAACTCGAAATCCTCGATCAGCGGGGCGAGAACGTTCGTGCCGCTCGCCGCCAGGGTCTGCATGTCCCCGTACACGTCACGGTCATGCGTGACCCCTGCCTGCATGACGCTGCGCCCCTTCTTGCCCGGAGCGAAGGTCAGGCCCAGCCGTCCGGGCCACAGGCCGGTGGGAATCCAGTCCACACGAATCGGGTCATCGGGGAGTGCGTTGCCGGTATGGGAAGAATCGCTCACGCCCCATTCTCCGGCGCGGCGTCTTGCCCCGGTCTGACGGGACGCAGGGCGTCCTCCTGCATCACGTCCTCACGCAGCCAGCGGGCGGCGTCCAGCGCGTGGTAGGTGATGATCGCGTCCGCCCCGGCCCGGCGCATGGCCGTCAGGTTTTCCAGCACCGTGCGCCGCTCGTCCATGAAGCCCAGTTGCGCGGCGGCCTTGACCAGCGAGTATTCACCACTGACGTTGTAGGCCACCAGCGGCAGATCAAAGTGGTCGCGCAGCAGCCGGAGCACGTCCAGATACGCCAGTGCGGGCTTGACCATCAGGGTGTCCGCGCCCTGTTCGGCGTCCAGCCTGGCCTCGCGCAGCGCCTCGCGGTGACCTCCCGCCGGGTCCATCTGGTAGGTGGCGCGGTTGCCCACGCTGGGCGTGGACCCCGCCGCGTCGCGGAAGGGACCGTAGTACGCACTGGCGTACTTGACCGCGTAGCTCATGACTGGAATGTCGCTGAAGCCCGCAGCGTCCAGAGCGTCGCGGATGGCCCCCACTTGACCGTCCATCATGGCGCTGGGGGCCACGACATCGGCCCCGGCGCGGGCCTGAGACACCGCAGTGAGAGACAGCAGCTCCAGACTGCGGTCATTGTCCACCGTCCAAGCCTCTGCACCGCTCTGGCCGGGAACCTCGCACAGCGGGCCGCAGTGGCCGTGATCGGTGTACTCGCACAGACAGGTGTCGGCGATGACGGTCAGTCCCGGCACCGCCGCCTTGATGGCCCGCGTGGCCTGCTGAATGATGCCCTCCTCGGCGTAGGCTTCACTCCCGTGGGCGTCCTTGTGGTCCGGAATCCCAAACAGGATGACGCTGGGCACCCCCAGCCGCAGCGCCTCGCGTGCCTGCCCCACCGCACCTTCAATGCTGTGACGGCTGACGCCCGGCATGGAGGCAATGGGAGACTCTTCTGGCCGTTCGTGGACGAAGATCGGGTAGATGAAGTGGGCGGGGCTGAGACTGACCTCGCGGGTCAGGGCGCGCAGGGCAGGGGTGCGGCGCAGCCGGCGTGGACGTTCGAACATGGCGTCAGGCTAACGCGGACGCGTTTCCGAAATTGGAAGGTGAGAAGGGACTCCCCAGGTTTCTGCGACAATGCCCCCATGTCCGCGCCCATCGTCTACCGCCCCTTTCTGAACGGCGTGTACACGGTCTCGGCGGGGCTCTTCCGGCTGGGAACCTCGCCGAAGGGTCAACCTCTCCCCTGGCGCGAGGACGGCGCGGCGGAGACGCACACCTTCGCGCTCGATGACGATTACGAACGCTTCATGGTCAGCAAGTGGGCGGCGCACCGCCGAGCTTTGCACGAGTACGCAGGTGAGGCGAATCTGTCGCCCAAACTTCGGCAGGCTGCCCTCGAGTTCACCGCCGGCGGGCTGGCCGCCGACAGTGGCGGGGCGATGACCTGGGACGGGCAGCTCTTCCGCAACGCATTGCTGGGCTGGGAGGCGCGACTGGAACCGTGCTGGGGTGGACTGGCAGATCTTCGCCGTTTCGATGCGCCACTGGCCGGACTGCGCTCGGATCTCGAACCAACAGGCGCGTTCGATTTTCTGGCCCTGAACGCTCAGGAAGACCTGGCGATCATCGCCCAGGATCATCAGGGCGGGCGCGACTGGCTGGCGGCCACGCACGTGCTGTCGCCGGAGCGCTGGGACCCCCGCGACAAACTGGGGCGGGATTTCGTGGCGGTCCATTCCCCCGTTGCCGGATCCGGCCCCATGAACACCACCGCGCCACGGCTGGTAGACGCGGTGATCGGGCGCGGGCCGTTCGTGCGTTTCGCCTGGGGCGTCACCGGGGATGACCGGCTGGACCACCATCCCGCCGTGCTGGACGCGAAGGAGGCAGCCGGTTTCAGTCCCAACACCGCCTTTGTGCGGGTGGAGCGCCAGACGCTGACCGGCTTTCCGGCGGCGCATGGGGCGCTGTTTACCATTCGGCCTTACGTGTATCCACTGGAAGTGGCCGTTGGGACGCCGGAGCAGGCCCGCGCCCTGGCGGCGGCACTCCGGACCATGACGCAGGAGCAGCAGATTTACAAGGGTTTGCGAGGTGTTCTGCCGGACCTCCTCATCTGGCTGGAAGAACGCGGACTCTAGAGTGCGGGACGTGAACGTGCGCGCCCTCCTGCTGACACCCCTGCTGGCGGTTTTCCTCGCCGGGTGCGATCTGCCCGCTGCGGGGCAGGAGACGGCGCAGCCGCAGACCACCGCCCAGACCACCCAAACACAGCCTCAGTCGAGCCCGCCCGCCTCCAACCGTGATCCACAGAGCGGCCTGCGCTGGATCAACGTCGGCGAACTGCCCCGCGAGGGCGCCCAGCTGCTGCAAACCATTGCCCAGGGCGGGAAATTCCGCTACAGCAAGGACGGCGTGACCTTCGGCAACCGCGAGCGCATCCTGCCCCGGCAGCCGGGCGGCTATTACCGTGAGTACACCGTGCCCACCCCCGGCGAGGGGGACCGTGGTGCTCGGCGGATCGTGTGCGGAGGCCAGCCCGTCACCAGCACCGCCGAGTGCTACTACACCGCCGACCATTACGCCAGCTTCAGGAGGATCCGTCCGTGACGCAAGTGTTTGACCAGCCCCCTGAGGGCATTCAGAAAGCCCCTCACGAGCCGCGTATGCTGGCTGCCGGTTATCAGGTGGCCCTGCGCGAGGTGGGCTTTTCGGACGTGCATGACAAGGAGTCGCTGATGATGGCCATGCTGCGCGGCCTGGCCCTGACCGACAATTTCGGGCACAACTGGGACGCGCTGTACGACGTGCTGACCGATCCGGAAGCGCGCCAGGCCAAATTGGGGCTGCTGCTGCGCGACTTTGAGTATTTCTGCCAGCGGCATCCCCAGCTGAGCGCGGAGCTGGAACGGGTGATGCTTGACGCTCAGCGCGACGCTGCCAAGCATGGCCGTCAGCTGTGGCTGCTCTCGGAAGAACTGGAGAGTGATCCAGGGAACTGGTGACCCAGCCAGAACAATTGGGCGAATAGAGGCGGGGGCACCTCCCCCGCTTTCTGCTGCCGCCTTTGTCCCTGCCCACCCCGGCCTGACATGTCAGCGACGCGGTCCCGTGATTGGCCCAACCCTCACGAGTCCTTAAGGTCGGATGGGTGGCTCTCCTCATTTCGCAAAGCCCGTGACGGTTCAATGAACCGATCACGCGCAGACTGCGTATAGCTAAGAGGCAGGACCCATTCATTTCGCCCTTACAGGAGGCTCAGGCATGAGCGACAAACCCGAAAGCAACGACACCGATCCACAGGATCCCCGCATCCTGATTCCCGGCAGCGAAATCAACCCCCGGCGTGAGTTTCTGCGCAGCGCCGCGTTATTTACAGGTACGGTGGCCGCGCTGGGCGGCGGCCTGGAAATTCTGACGCGCCGTCCCGGTGCGGGCAGCGCCGAGGCCCAGGGCACCGATTTTGTCCGCCCCGCCCGCCTGCTGGGGCCCTATGACACGAAGGAAGCGGTGACGCCATATCAGCAGGCCACGACCTACAACAACTTCTACGAACTGGGCACCGATAAGGCCGATCCGGCGCGCAACGCGGGCAGCCTCAAGCCGCGCCCCTGGACGGTCAAGATTGACGGCGAGGTGAAAAAGCCCCAGACGGTGGACATCGACACCTTACAGTCGTGGTTCCCGCTGGAAGACCGGATCTACCGGATGCGCTGTGTGGAAGGCTGGAGCATGGTGATGCCGTGGCTGGGCTTCCCGCTGGCCGGGTTAATTCGCCGGCTGGAGCCGACGAGCAAAGCCAAATACGTGCAGTTCACGGCGCTGCTGGATCCCAAGCAGTTGCCGGGGCAGCGCAGCAATGTGCTGGACTGGCCTTACGTGGAAGGGCTGAGGCTGGACGAGGCGCTGCATCCGCTGACCATTATGGCCGTCGGCCTGCACGGCAAGGTGCTGCCCGGCCAGAACGGCGCGCCGCTGCGGCTGGTGGTGCCGTGGAAGTACGGCTTCAAGAGCATCAAGAGCATCGTGAAGATCACCCTGACTGAAAAACAGCCGCAGACGACCTGGATGAGCGCCGCGCCCAGCGAGTACGGCTTCTACGCCAACGTCAATCCTGCCGTGCCACATCCGCGCTGGAGTCAGGCCACTGAGCGTCGCATTGGTGAACTGGGCCGCCGCAAGACCCTGCCGTTCAACGGTTACGCCGACGAGGTGGCGGGGCTGTACAAGGGCATGGATCTCAGGAAGAACTTCTAAGCATGAGCACCGGAGACGCGCGTCCGGGAACGCCCGTGGCGAAGACAACACCAGCCAACCGTTCATACAGACCGCGCCGCAAGGCGGCCTCGACAGGCTGGCTGGTACCCGCCATCACCGTCGGCGGCCTACTCCCGGTGGCGGTGTTGATCTGGGACGCGTTCACCGAGGCGCTGGGCGCGAATCCCATTCAACGGGCCACCCTTCAGACCGGGCTGCTGACCCTGACGCTGCTGGTCGCGTCCCTGGCCTGCACGCCGCTGCGGCTGCTGACTGGCTGGACGTGGCCCGCGCGTATCCGCAAGGCACTGGGGCTGCTGGCCTTCGGGTACGCCGTGCTGCACTTCCTGATCTACCTGTTCGATCACGGCTTCAGCCTGAGCGTGATGTTTGAGGACGTGCTTAAACGTCCGTTCGTGACGGTGGGATTCACATCGCTGCTGCTTCTGCTGCCCCTGGCCCTGACGAGCGGCAAGAACGCGGTCAGGAAGCTGGGCTTTCAGACGTGGACGCGGCTGCATCAGCTGGTGTATCTGGCCGTCGCATTGGGGGCGCTGCATTACTACTGGGGCGTCAAGAAAGACCACGTGCCGCCGCTGATCTACGTCGGGGTGATTGCCGCCCTGTTTGCCCTCCGGTTTGTCAGGCGCAGGCCGCCGAGAAAGAAGGTCAGCCCGCTCTGAGCCCCTGTTTCAATGCGCCGCCCCCTTCCATATCAGAGGGAGTGGCGCGGTTTTTAGCGTGTGGCAGCAGGCCTGACATTCCGCTGACGTGCCAGTGACCCTGGCCTGACATTCAGCCCCCAGACTTCCAGGCATGAAGAAGACCTTCCTCCTGGGCCTGGCCCTTGTTGCAACGTCCGCGTCCGCGCAGAGCCTGACCGGTGCAGGCGCCAGCTTTCCCTTCCCGCTGTACAGCAAGATGTTCGCCGAGTACAAGAACGCCACCGGCACCAGCGTGAACTACCAGAGCGTCGGCAGCGGCAGCGGCCAGAAGCAGATCCTTGAGCGTACCGTGGATTTCGCCGGCAGCGACAACCCCATGAGCGACGAGATGCTCAAGACCGCGCCCGCCAAGCTGCTGCACATCCCCACCGCCATCGGCGCCGTGGTGCCCGCCTACAACCTGCCCGGCGTGACCGCGCCTCTGAAGTTCACGGGCAAGGTGCTGGCCGACATCTACCTGGGCAAGATCAAGACCTGGAACGACAAGGCCATCGCCGCCCTGAACCCCGGCGTGACCATTCCCCCGCTGCCGATCACGGTCGCGCGCCGCAGCGACGGCTCGGGCACCACCTTCGTGTTCTCCGACTACCTAAGCAAGGTCAGCAGCGAGTGGAAGTCCAAGGTCGGCACCGGCAACAGCCTGGACTGGCCTGTGGGCACCGGGGCCAAAGGCAACGACGGTGTGGCCGGCGTCGTGAAGAGCACGCCCGGCGCGCTAGGCTACGTGGAGCTGGTGTACGCCAAGCAGAACAAGCTCCCCTACGGCAGCGTCCAGAACCGTGCGGGCAAGTTCGTGCTGGCCGACAACGGCCCGGCCAGCAAGGCCGCCGAGGGCGTCGTGATTCCTGCCGACACCCGCGTGAGCATCACCAACAGCCCCAACGCCGACGCCTACCCGATTGCCAGCTTCACATACGTCATCTTCTACCAGGACCAGAAGTACGGCAACCGCACGGAAGCGCAGGCCCAGGAACTCAAGAAACTGCTGTCGTGGATGACCACCTCCGGCCAGCAGTACAACGAGCCGCTGGACTACTCTAAGCTGCCCAGCAACGCGGCCAACAAGGCCAAGAGCATCATCAACAGCATGACCTACGGCGGCAAGAAGCTGTAAGCACGGTGTCCAGTCCTGGACGGCCCTGGAGAGACTCCGGGGCCGTTTTCCTTTGGCTCTTGGGGGATGGAACGTGCATCCGGCGCCCCACCGGCGACGCACACCACAGCCCCATGTCTGTGCAGGATGCCTGACACCACCCTGACACCCTTGCAATCAACTGTCAGACGTATGCCCGCCAGGGAGAGAAACCATGAGTGAACCCGCCCGTCGTCTGCCCACCCGCTCCGGCATGTCCAGCGGTAGCGACCGCGTCTTTCAGTCCCTGATCCTGATCCTGGCCAGCGTGATCGTGCTGGTGTTCGTGGTCAGCCTGTATCTGCTGGGCAAGGACAGCTGGCCCGCGCTGCAACGCTTTGGGACAGAGTTCTTTACCACACGCACCTGGAATCCGGTCAACGGCACCTTCGGGGCTGCGGCGATGATCATCGGCACACTGGTGACCAGTTTCGTGGCGCTGGTCATCAGCGTTCCCCTGGCGATTGCCAGCGCACTGTTCGTGGCCGAGTACGCCCCCCGCTGGCTGGCCAATCCGGTGGGCTATCTGATCGAGCTGCTGGCCGCCATTCCCAGCGTGGTCTACGGCCTGTGGGCACTGTTCGTGATCGCGCCGGTGCTGGCGCGGTGGCAGATCACCTTCTTCAACCCCGAATACCCGGAACGGCTGGCGCTGTACACCAAATGCGCGGGCATCTGGGCCAATGACCAGACCACGCTCCAGTGCTTTTTTGTGCCGTCGTCCGGGGCGGGACGCGGACTGGCGCTGGCGATCATCATCCTGACCGTCATGATCCTGCCGTACACGGCCAGCGTGGCGAGGGATGTGATCCGCTTGGTCCCCGCCGATCAGCGCGAGGCGATGTACGCGCTGGGCGCGACCAAGTGGGAAGTCATCTCGCGGGCCATCCTGCCCTATGCCCGCGCCGGCATCATGGGCGGCGTGATTCTGGCCCTGGGCCGGGCACTGGGCGAGACACTGGCGGTGGCGATGGTGATCGGTGACAGTCAGGACATTATTAAAAGCCTGTGGGGCAACGCCAGCACCATGGCCTCGGTGATCGCCAACCAGTTCGGCGACGCGCAGGAAACCCTGCACCGCTCCAGCGTGGTCACCCTAGGCTTTATCCTGTTTTTCGTGAGCGTGGGGGTCAACCTGCTGGCCCGCGTGCTGATCCAGCGGCTGACGCCCAAGGGGACCCGATGATGAGTACGGCCACATCCGCCAAGCCCCGGCCCACGCCTGGCCTCAGCCCCGCGCGAAAGGCCCAGAACGCCGTGATGGGTGGTCTGATTCTGCTGGCAACACTGCTGGTGGTTGCCCCGTTGATCCTGATCTTCGTGTACCTGATCCGCGAGGGACTGAGCGCGGTCAACCTGAACTTCTTCACCAAGGTGCCTGCACCCGAGGGCGAGGCGGGCGGTGGTCTGCTCAACGCCATCGTGGGCAGCCTGTACATGCTGGGGATGGCCTCGGTGTTTGGCGTGTTGATCGGCATCGCAGGTGGCATCTTTCTCGCCGAGTACCCCCGGCATCCCCTGATGCCCACCATCCGACTTGTCAGCGACGTGTTGGCGGGCATCCCGGCCATCGTGATGGGTCTGGTGGCGTACGGATTGATCGTTCTGAACTTCGGCTTCTCGGGCTTCGCCGGGGCGCTGGCGCTGGGCTTCCTGATGATTCCGATTGTTGTGCGGACCACCGAGGAAGTGCTCAAGCTCGTTCCTCAATCAGTGCGCGAAGCGGGCCTGAGTCTGGGCCTGCCACAGTGGCTGGTCACCCTACGGATCGTGCTGCCTGCCGCTGCCGGGGGCATCATCACCGGGGTCATGCTGGCGCTAGCGCGGGTGGCGGGAGAGGCGGCCCCGTTGCTGTTCACGGCCTTCGGCAACCCCAACGTCAATCTGGATCCCAGCAAACCCATGAGCGCCCTGCCGCTGGAAATCTACCGGGGAGCTACCAGCGCCTACGACGAGAATCAGCGAATGGCCAAGGCCGGGGCACTGCTGCTGATCGTGCTGATCTTTGCCACGAGTCTGCTGGCGCGCAGATTCAGCCGTAAGGTCTGACCGTTCAAACGCGCAGCAGTCTCTCCCACAACCCTTACTTTTCAGGCGGTCTGACGGTTTGAGCTGCGGACCATCAGACCGCTCCGAAGGAGCCACCATGAACCCCATCCTCAGCGCGAAAAACGTCAACATTTTCTACGGCGACAAGCAGGCCGTGCAAAACGTGAATCTGGACGTGCAACCAGGCACCGTCAATGCCCTGATCGGTCCCAGCGGCTGCGGCAAGACCACCTTTCTGCGGGCCATCAACCGCATGCATGACCTGACGCCAGGCGCGCGGGTTAGCGGACAGATTCTGCTGGACGGGCAGGACATCTATGCGGCAGGGATTGATCCCGTCGCCATGCGCCGCCGCGTGGGCATGGTGTTCCAGAAACCCAACCCCTTTCCCACCATGAGCGTCTTCGACAATGTGGTGTCTGGTCTGAAACTGGCTGGCATGAGGAACAAGGATCAGTTGATGGCCGTCGCCGAACGCAGCCTGAAGGGCGCGGCGCTGTGGGAGGAGGTCAGGGAGCGCCTGAACACCCCGGCCACCGGCCTGTCGGGTGGGCAGCAGCAGCGGCTGTGTATTGCCCGCGCGCTGGCCGTTGACCCCGAGATCCTGTTGATGGACGAGCCGACGAGCGCGCTTGATCCCTCCAGCACGGCCAAGATTGAGGAACTGATGACCGAGCTGAAGAAGGTCACCACCATCGTCATCGTGACCCACAACATGCACCAGGCCGCGCGGGTCAGCGACACCACCTCGTTCTTCTTGGTGGGCGATCTGGTGGAACACGGCCCCACCGAGCAGGTCTTCCAGTCCCCCCGCGACGAGCGCACCGAAGCATATGTAACTGGGCGCTTTGGCTGAGCGCCACGTGGCCGCAGCGTGAAGATCGTGCCGCGCTCTCCTGACCCCGACATCACAGGGGAACGCGATACTGGATGGGTGAGCACACCGGTTCAACGCAACCCGGTTCAATCCGGCGGTTCCGCCAGCGTGGCGCAGATCACAGCCCGCTTTTTGCGGATGCTGAGCATTGCGCTGGAGCAACTGGAGGCAGTCCGCCAGGCCGATGTCCGCGCCGAGTTCGCCGGACTGACCGCCCGCGCCGGGTTACTGGAGCAGGAAACCAACGAACTGGAGCGCGAGATCGAGGACGCCTGCCTGGCCGCCTTTGCCGCGCCGCTGAGCGAGGACGAGCTGGCCTTTCATCTGGTGGTTTTCCGCAGCCTGACCAATCTGGAGCGGGTGGGGGACTACGCTCTGAAGCTGGCACGCGATCTTGAACACTTCGCCCCGCGTGCCCGTAGCGCCACCCTGCAGGACGTGCTCCCGCTGGTGCGGCTGCTCTCGGAGATGCTGGAGCGACTGGTCTACGCCTTTGCCGAGCGCGACGTGGCGGCGGCCCGCGAGGTGATGCGGCTGGATTACGAACAGGTCGACGCCCTGTACGAGCAGATGCAGCGTGCCAGCCTGACGCGGTTGCTGGAGCGCCCCGAGGACACCGAGGTGGCGCTGACCGCCGGGCAGATCGCGCGCAACCTGGAACGGTTGGGCGACCATCTGGTCAACGTGGCCGAGCGGCTCGAAGCACTGGTGCTGGGCCGGGTCGCGAGCTACCAACCGACACATCCGTTCTAACCTGGATCGGAAACGGTGATCGATACTGTCTTGTCTACCCAGCAGGGGCACAGGACGATGAAGGGGCGCCCATTCAGGAGGGTGTCAGGCACTTTGGCCTCCCCCTGATCGGAGCGGCCTCAAGCATCGGGACCAGGAGACGCTGCCAGATTTCTTCCCACGTCCCGGCAATCACCTGAGTTCTCAGAACGTGAGCGTGGCCCAGCGTTCAGGCGAACTGTCGCGCCTGATCTGCAGAGCCACCAGAACCGGCGACACTGGAATGAGCCCTCTCAGACGCACCTGACCTTGGCAGGTTGGGGCGCGGCTGTCGCAACCCGCAGCTCTAGATAAGGTCAGCTCTGAGCAGTGACCGTCACTAGTAAATGTGGAAGTCCCGCAGGCCAGTCTCCTCACTCATCTGGGTCTGCACGTCGCGAACACGGGCGTGGGGCGGGCCGCGCCTGAGCCAGTGCAACAGCCGTTCCAGATCGACCTCATGACCCTCGGCGACGACTTCCACGCGGCCGTCAATCAGGTTCTCGGCATAACCTTGTAAGTTCAAATCTCGGGCATATCTCTGGACGTACAGGCGGTAGCCGACCCCCTGAACATCGCCGATCACCAGGGCAGTCAGACGCATGGGCACCAGGGTAACGCGCGCAGCGAACACAGAGGGTGGAAATCTGACGGTCCGGTGAGGTACCGGGCTGCCAACTCACGCGTCGCCCTCTAGAATACGATCAATGCGCGCGGTTCTGAGAAAATGTGAGAAAAAGAGGAAGGGGCGCGCGTGACCGACGATCCTGCAGCCCGCGAGGTTCGTGTACAGCCAGAAGCCACAAAGCCGTCACGCACAGCATCCCGGCGGCGCTGGCCGTGGCTCGTGCTGGGCCTCTTGGCCTTGCTGGGCCTGCTGACGGTCTTCTCCCCCACCCTGTTCGGCGGCTGGCTGCTGGCTCGCTACGGTTCGGAGCTGAACATCAGTGCGCAACGGGTGACCGGGCCGGTCTGGTCTCCCCGGCTGGAAGGCGTGACGGTAACCCGCCCCGGAGTGAACGCACAGGCCGGGGCGGCAGGCGTGTCCGTGGAGGCCTTCAATCCGTTCACCCGGACGCTGCGGCTGGGCGCAAATATTCAGGATGCCACCATCAACTTGAACGCCGCCGAGCTGATCGGGAGCCTGGGCAATTCGAACGGCGGCGGGGGTACAGGCGGCGGCTGGACCGTGATTCCTGGCAAGATCGAGGTGCAGAACACCCGCCTGAACGTGGACGGCAAGACGGGTGAGATTCCGGACGGACAGTTCCGGATCACAGCGCGCCCGGAGGGTGGCTGGGCGGTCCAGGGCCGCACGCCCCAGGGCGAGCTGAGCGCCGACGTGACCCTGGGCGAGAACAATGCCGTCATCGCTGATCTGAAGGCGGACGCAAGGGTCATCAACTTCTACTGGCCAGGCGTGACGGCGGGGCGGATCACCGGGCGCTACGTGTTGAACGACGGCCCTGTGCGCGGCGACCTGAAGATCGCAGACGCCGCCCTGCGGGTGCCCGACGCGAAATTCGTGACCGTCACGGGCATCGGCGGCACTGCGACCCAGCGCGGCGACACCATCGCCCTGAATCTGGCCGGACAGGGCTGGAACGGCCCGGTGGACGCCAGCGGCCGGGTGGACCTGAAAGCCCGGAATTGGACGGTGACGGCGAACGCTGCTCCCACGGTTAGGGGGCTGGCACGGGCGCTGGGCACCACGGGCGAGGGCGCGTTGACGCTGCGGGTCACGGCAGGCGGCTGGCAGGACGTGCGGGTCTCGGCGCAGGCCATGGGGGCGGGGCGACTGGCGGGCATCGCCTTTAACAACGCGTGGGCCAGCTACGCCTTCGTGCGCGGTGCAGGCGAGAAAGCGCCCCAGAACAACGACCTCACCTTTAGCGCCGACACCCGGTTGGGTGAGTCGCCGCAGCAGCTGACGGGCAACTGGACCTTCGGACAGATGGGCGAGGCGCAGCTGGTGGGCTCGTTTGGGCAAAAGCCGCTGGACGTGCAGGCCACCATTGACGCGCAGAACCTGATCACCCTGGAAGGGGAAGCGTTGGGTGGGCCGCTGTCGGGCACCTTTGCCCTGAAGGATCAGCAGCTGTCGGCCATCCTCAACCCTGCTTACGGCGCGGCCGGGGCAAGGGTGGCCCTGAGCGGCACCCCGAAAGACCTGCGGGCCCTGATCACCGACGGAGCGGCGGGGCCTTTCGCGCTGGCCGGCACGGCACGCCTCAACGAACAGGGCCTGCAGGCAGATCTGGACACTGGATCTTCCGGAAGGGTGCAGCTCGATCTGGACCGGACGTTCCGGGGCCGCTGGAACGCCCGGAACGTGAAGGGGGCGGGCCTGACCCTCTCCGGCGCGGGCCAGCTGGACCTGACCGGCGGGGACGTTGCCGGCACCCTGACCGCAACGGTACCGGGCGTGGGCCAGATCCTCAGTGGGCCGCTGGACGTGAACTACCTGCGCCAGCAGGGCACGTTTGCCTCCGGTCAGCAGCAACTGCGCTGGAACGGCGACGCCTTTGCGATCACGGCGCGCAACTTGGATGTCGTGGGCGGTCTGCGGGTCAGCGGCGACGTGACCGTGACCAACACCCTAAAAGCCTTCGGCACGCTGACGGCGAGTGGGAACGGCTTTGATCTGACCGCCACCGGACGTGGCACCAGGGCCAGCCTGCGAGGCAGCGCGAACGGCGTGACGGTGCTGGCCGACACGGAACTGCGCGCCCCATACAACACGGCCGCGCGTATTCAGGGAGCCGAGATTCAGGGTGACCTCAGCCTGACGGACGCGGGGATTCGCTTCGACCTCACCACGGCGGGCCAGACGGCCCGGGGCGTGATCGACGGCCAGAACGTCAACGCCAGCGGGCGCGTGAATCTCAGCGCGCTACGCCCGCTGCTGAACGTGCCGGACCTCACGGGCACGTTGGATCTGAGGCTGGCCGGACGCGGAGGCTCGGCAGCCGTGGACGCCAGCGTGGCGGGGACGGACGTCACCGGAACGCTGACCCGCCGGAACGGCGACGTCACCGCCGATCTGAAGGCCACCTCTGCCGGGGTCACAGCCCGCCTGAGCGGTCAGGTCTACCCGCAGGTGAACGCCGACGGCACCGTCTCGGCGCAGGGTCAGACGCTGAACGCAGCGGTGAATGGTCCCTACGACGCCCTGCGGGCGCGGGTCACGGGCCGCAGCGGCGAGCTGTCGTTCAGCGGTGTGACCCTCCCGTCCCAGGCCGTGGACCTGAGCGGAACCCTGACGCCGGAGCTGGCCGTCAACGGCACCTGGGGCGATCTGAACGTCACCTACGACGGCGCGACCGGGCTGGCCCGCGTGACCGGCACGCAGCCGCTGACCGCCTTCGGGCAGGAGGGAAGTGTGCAGGGCCGCGCCACCTGGGGGCCCGGACCCAAGAACACCTTCCGGGGGGCGGTGGACGCCCGCGGCCAGCTCGACCAGTACAGCGTGGCGCTGAGCGGCCCGTGGAGTGACCTGAACGTGCTGCTGACCGACGGCGAGGGCCTGCGGGCGAGCGGCACCGCCTCGTTGCCGGAGGGGCGTTACAACGTGGACGTGCGCGGCCCCATTGCGGGCGGGCTGTACGTGGAGGGCAACGTGCAGGGGCGCGGCACCGAACCCCGCGGGCGCATTGCTGTGCGCGACCGTCAGGGCGGCGCGGCCACCGTGGATCTGCGCGGTTTCTCCGATTTCGATGTTCAGGCGCGGGGGCTGACCCTGGCCGGACAAAAGCTCGTGGGCGATCTGAAAGCGCGCGGCGGTGTCCTGGGCGGCACCCTGCAGGCCGGACCTTTCACGGTCAACGCACAGAATGGGCGCATCAGCGCTGAAGGCGAGATCGCCGGTCAGGCTGTCAGCGCCACCGGACACCTGACCCTGCCGGCGACGGTGGAAGACCTGCAAGTCAAGCTCAGCGGGCCGTATTTCACTGCCAACGCCAGCGGCGGCGTGGCCAACCTGCGCGGCACGGTGAATGTCCGGGCACAGCGCTTTGGCACAAACCCCCTGACCCTGAGCGTTCCAGCGCAGCGCTTTCCGCTCACGGCGTCACTGACCGGGGCGCGGGCGACAGTGGGCGGGCTGACCTACGCGGGCGGGGAGTGGACCGGCAGTCTGGCGGCCCGCTACGCACTGTCCGGCACGCCCGGCACGGTCCGGCTGGTCGGGACAGGCGAGACGCTGGCGGCCGTGCCGTCCGGACCACTCACGGGCCGGGTGCAGGTGCTGCCGGAGGTGGACGGCGCGGTGACGGCCAGTCTGTCCCCGGCCCTGCCACTGCTGCCGAACACTCTACGGGCGCAAGTGATCCCTGGATCGGTGACCGCGCAACTGACCTCAACCGGGGCCAGCCTGACCACCATGGGCACTCGGTATCTGGACCAGCCGCTGAGCCTGAACGCACGCGTGGACTGGCAGAACCGGCTCACGGCGTCGGGCACCCTGAGCCATCCGTGGGCAAGATTGCCCTTCGCCTACGACGGTCAGGACCTGAGCGTCAGAGGGGCCGCGCTGGAGGCCCGCGCGCTGGGGCCGCTGCTGAGCGGTCCACTGGCGGACCTGACGGGCCGGGCCACCCTTGACCTGACCGTGCCCAGATTGGACCCCGCCCTGGCCAGTGGTCGGGCACGCGTCAATCTGCGCGCCCAGGGGCAACAGGCGGTGGGCACCGTTTCGCTGACGAAAGGTCAACTCAGCGCCGATCTGAACAGCAATCTGGCAGGCCTGAACGTGCGGGTGCGCGGGCCGCTGTACCCGCAGGCCGACGCCGCCCTGACGCTGGACGACTTGCGGGCGACGTTGCGTGGAAACGCGCAGAACACCCTGACCTTGCGGGCAACGGGCCAGTACGGCGGGCGGGCGGTGGACGTGACCACGACCGCATCGGGCCTGGCCGACGGCGCGCCTACCCTGCAACTCGGCGGCACGGTGGCGGGCGCGGCGCTCAATCTGGCCGTCAACCAGGGAACGGGAGAGGGCCTGGCCGCGTGGCAGGCGACGGGCAGCGTCAGCGTTCCTGATCTGGGGCCAGTCCTGCTCTCGGACACGACGGGCACCCTCACGGCGACGGTGGGCGGGACGCTGGCCGACCTGCGGCTGGAGACGGCGGGAACGGTGGCAGGCGTGACGTTCACGGCTCCTGTCTCGTACCGGGGCGGCGTCCTGCGCCTGCTGGGCGCCACGGCCACGCTGCCGCAGGGACGCGTCCGGGCCAGTGGACCCGTGTTTCCAGCGCTGGAGCTGAGTGCCAAGGCCAACGTCACCGATCTGCTGCCCGGCGACTACACGGCGCAGATCACGGGGGCGTACAGCAAGCCCGACGTGAGCGTGCAGGGTGTATTGACGCAGGGCCTTGCGGGCCTGCAGGCCCAGGGCACCCGCCTGAGCGCCCGCCTGCTGGGCCAGGACTGGAAGGTGGGCCTGAGCGGCAGCCGACTGGCGGGAACCCTGCGCGGCAGCCTGGGGACCAACGGGCTGGGCGGGCTGTCCAACGCCGACCTGACCGTCAACGCCACCTACGTGGGCGGCAGCCTCGAGACACCCATTGACGTGCGCCTGAACGGCCATCCAGGCTGGAATGCCCGCAGCGGCTGGAGCGGCACCCTGCGCGCGGTCGGAGACATTCCCGGTGGACCGCTGGACGCTGTTCTGGACGGCGATGGAGCTTTAAAAGTGGCCGCCTTGGTGGGCACGGGCCAGACCCAGGCCCGCCTTACCGGCACCCTGCCCGCCGATCTGGCGTTCAAGCCGGGCGGCACCCTGAACCTGCTGGCGTTCGATGTGGGGGCGCTGTGGGGCCGCCCAGAACAATTGCGTGTCAGTGGAGCGGTCAACGTGGGCGGCGCGTCGTGGAACGCCCCCGAAGCGGCCTTTGCCGGAACACTGGCGGACACCGGCGGCGATCTGAGCGGCGAATTGGGTGCGTCCTACCGCGCTGGAGACCTAAGCGTGCGCCTGAACGGAGCGAAAGTGGCGGGAGCTGGCACGTTGGAGGGCGGGCGCTACGCCGTCAACCTAAAGGCCGACACCCTGCGGATCGCCCGTCTGCTCCCGCGCGGGCTGGACGTGGACGCGCTGACCTTTGCAGGCCGCCTCCAGGCGGCGGGCACGCTGGCCGACGGGCCGCAGATGGTGGGGCTGCAAAATGTGGCCCTGAAAGGCCAGCAGGAACAGGCCGGTCCATTCAGCCTGTACGGAGAGGCGAGTTACCGCTGGCGGGCGGGCGGGACAGATGTGCTGCAAGCCGACCTGAGCGGCAGCCTGCGCGGCGGCGTGCTGAAGGCCGAGGGGCAGTTGCCAGAGGGCGTGCACCTGACCCTGCGCGATCTGGGCACCAGTTTCCTGAACACGCCCCTCCTGAGTGGCGGCAGTGTTGGCGCGGATGTAACTCTGCGGGGCCCGGTCGGTAACCCAACGCTGGAAGGTTCGGTCACCGCCAGCACGAAGACATTCGACGCCCTGGCCACCCTCTCCGGACGAACGCGCGAGCCCCGCGCCGTGGCGCGCGTCAAGCTGCTGGGGGACGCAGGCGGCACGCTGTATGCCGACGTGCGGAACCTGGACCTGGCGGCCGGCACGGTACGGGCCAGGCTGTACGGCACGGTGCAGAGCGGCGGCAGCACTGCAACGGTGAACCTGAACGGCGTGTGGCCTCAGCTAGCGGGCAGCGTGGAGGCGACGCTGGCCGGATTGAACCAACCCATCACTCTGAATGCAGATGGACGCGGCAGCTACGCGCTGGAGGGCGGCGATCTGGGAGGGGGCACGCTGATGTTGCGAGGGGGTCAGGGCTTCATTCCCGCCCTGGCCGGAACTCTGAAGCTGACGCCCTTGCCGCTCGTGGAGGGCACCGGGCAACTGGATCTGGCCGCCACCCTGGCCGGGACCCTGACGGCCCCCACCCTGGCGGCCACCGTGGTCTCGCACGATGCCTCCGCCTATGGCCTCACGCTGGCAGACACGACAGGGCGGCTGGGCGGCACGCTGAGCGCGCTGACCGGCATGCTGAGTCAGGCAGGCGGTACCGTGGCAACGCTGGATGGCAACACAGTGGGGTTAAGTGGCCTGCAGGTAGAAGCGGCCGGCAGCGCTGTGCGTGTCAGCGGGACAGCCGGGCTGGACGGCAGGGCGGACCTCGATCTGAGCGCCAGTGGAACGCTGAGCGGCGCCCTGAAGGCCAGATACCGTGCCCGCTCACTGTCGCTGGCAGGCCAGCTGAGCGGGCCACAGAAACTGGCGGCGGCGCTCGATCTGCGGGCTGATCCCTTCACCGGCTGGCACGGCGACGTGCGCGTGACGGGCGGGCCCTCACTGGGCGGCAGCGGCGATGTGTTGACGGCCCCCGCGGTATTGAGTGTTTCCGGACCACTGGCACACCCGCTGGCGCAGGGCACGGCGGGGCTGCTGGGTGCGGGGGCACGCATCGTGGCAGCGCAGACTGGCGTGCAGGTGCGGCTGGTGGACGGTCCCGGCGCAACCGCGAACGGCGCGGTCGGCGTGCGTCCTGACGAACAGGGCCAGTGGCGCTGGAACGGGGCGGCCAGCCTGACGCGCCCCGAACTGAGCCTGAGCGTGACCCCCAGCGGCGCACTGGCCGATCCTCAGGTGCTGCTCAGCGTGCGCCGGGGCGAGTGGCGGGCCAGCGGCACGACCACGCTAGAGGGCGCGAACCTGCGGGTCAGCGACGGCGAACGCGACGGCAGCCTCAGTTACCGGGCCGGACAGCTTCAGACCAGTCTGCCGGGACTGCAACTGGCCCGCCTGGGGATCCCCAATCTGAACGGGGTCCTGACGGCCAGCGGCACCCTGAACACTGACACCCAGGATGGGCAGGTGGCCCTGAAGGTCACCGACTTTACCTCCCCCTACGAGATCCCCTATCTGGGCCTGCAACTGTCCGGCGAGGCCAGCGCGAACGTGACCCTGCGCGGCGGACGGCCCACGCTGACAGCGCAGGTCGCGCTGCCCTCGGGCACGCTGCAACTGAGCGCCTTGCAGGGCACGGACACCTGGACTGGACGGTTGACGGGCAGCCTGCGCCAGCAGGGCGGAACGCTGGACGTGAACGTCGGCCTGGACAGCGGCGGCCTGAGTGGCCTGCTAGCCGTGAAGACGTATCCGGTGGAGGTGGCCAACCAGCGCCTGACCGTGAACGGCGAGGTGGCCCTGAAAGGGCAGAGCTTCGCAGCCACGCTGAACGCCCGCAACGAGGTGGGGGGCGTCAATGTGGACGCGTCGGGCGGCATTGCCGATCTGGTACCCGGCGCTCCGCTGAGCGCGCTGGGGCTGACCCCCACGGGCGAGGGCTATAGCGTCCAGGCGGTGCTGAATGATCTGGAGGTCAGTAACCTGAAGATCGCCCCCGATCTCTCGGGACGCCTGAGCGGCAACGCCAACCTGCAAGACGGCGGCGGCACCTTCGTCCTGCGCTCGCAGGGCCTGATGGTGGGGCCAAAAACCTTGCCCGCCCGCCTGGAAGGGACACTGGCAGGCGGAAGCTGGCGCATTCGCGGCTTCCTGGGGGAGTCGGATTTCACGGCGGGCTTCAGCACCTCCGGCGAGGGCAGCGGTGAGGTCTTCGGCCAGGGCAGCCTGCGCGCCCTGCCGGTCGGCGCGCTGGTGGCCGCCTTTACCGGAGCGGCTCCTGGTGAGGGTGTCGTGACCGGGGTGGCCCGCTTCCGCTTCCCACTGGCCGATCCGCTGTCCGGCAGCGCCAACGTGGTGGCCGAGCGTATCCGGGTCAGTGCCAGTGCCACCAGTTCGGATGCGGGCACAGTTGTCGGCCCCGCTGTCGCTGGTACAGGACAGGCTGCTCCCACCGAGACGCTGACCGGCATCGGCACGCTGGAATACGCGGCGGGAGAATTGCGCGGCGTGAACATTCAGCTTACGGGGGCAGGCACCTGGGACGTGCGCGGCCAGTACACGAAGCAGACGGTGGATCTCAACGCCCGCTTTACCAACACCACCTTTACCCCGGTTTTGCGCCTGATTCCTGGTCTGGCCGAGCTGGACCCCAGCCTGCGCGGCAGCCTGACCCTCAGCGCGGCGGGCACGTACGAGCGCCCGCGTGGGCTGCTACGGGTACAGAACGTCAGCGGCAGCGTGGCGGGTCTGAGCCTGGAAATTCCCAACTTCACGGGCGATCTGCCCGACAGCGGCGCGTTCACGGCGCGCGGCACGGTGCTGACCAGCGGGGCCCTGGGGGCCAACGGTACCCTGGACGTGAAGGGGCAACTCACGCTGGGCAAGCTGAGCGCCGCGCGGGTGGCCTTCAATGGCCTGCTGGCCCCCCAGGGCCTGGGCGCCCTGCCGAACACCACGGTGGTGCTGACCCAGAGCGGCGAGGCGTTCACGGTGGACGCCCAGAGCCGCAGCACCAACCCAGTCACCGGGGCGGGCAGCCTGCGGCTGACCGGTCAGGTCTCCCCCACCCTTGACCTAAGCCTGGCCGCCCGCAACTACAACTTGCCGCTGTCGGTGATCTTTGCCCGCGAGAGCGCCCTGACCGCCGACCTGCGCGCGGTGGACGACGGCACGCTGATCCGCGTGAGCGGCGCGGCCAACTTCCAGCGCCTGACCCTTGGCCGCGCCGACGCGAAAACCGCGGTCCCCACACCGGGACAGACCGACGGGCAGGCGCTGAACGGACCGGTGACCGGCACCGGGCGAACGACCGACAACTACGTCAGTCCACTGCCCGAGATCTATTCGACGTTTCCAGCCCCGGCGACGGACGAGGCAGCCCCCCGTCCTGCACGTCCTTTCCTGGAACGGGTGGTGTTCGAGGACATTCCCATCCGTGCGCCGGGCGGCATCCGGATAGACGAGAGCCTGGCCCGCGCCGAATTCAGTACGGCGGGCCTGACCCTGGCGGGCAGCGGCGCGCGGCCCCGCCTGAGCGGCAGCATCCGCTCCGATCGGGGTCTGATCTACCTGCGCGAGAACGAGTTCACGCTGGGCAACAGCAGCGTGACCTTTGGCGGCGACAGCCTGCTGCCCGCCTTCAACATCACGGCGGCGGGACAGGTGCAGGCAGCTACCACGCGCCAGCGCGTGCCCGTGACCCTGAACCTGAGTGGCGAATTCGTGACCCGCGAGGACGGTCAGGCCGCCCTGGACCTGAACACCACGCTGCGCTGCAGCAGCGAGGGCAGTACCTGCCGCGACCCCGACACCGGCCTGGACTACACCGAGCCGGAACTGTACGCTCTGGTCGCCACCGGAGTGCCCAACCTGACCGCGCTGCCCGGCAATATCGGCGCGCTGGGAGCGAGCGCCGTGCAGACCGCCCTGAACGTCTTTGTGCTGGGTGAACTGGAACGGACCCTGGCCCGCGCTTTCGGGCTGGACGTGTTCCGCCTGACGCCCAACCTGACTGCGGAGGACGGCAATCTCGGCGCCACCCTGACGCTGGGCTCCTACCTGACCCGCGACCTGTACCTGCAGTATCAGGTGGATCTGACGGGCAAGGGCTTGCTGGACGCGACCTACAGCACCCCGGACGACCGCTTCACCTTCCGGGTCAGCACCCCGCTGACCGGCCTGGACCTGGGCAGCCTGCGCCCCAGCTTCAGCGCTGGGTACAACGTCAACCCCCGCACCAACCTGAGCATCGGGGTGCAGAACGGCGACGTCAACACCCGTCTGCGCTTTGGCGTGACGTACAGGATCGGTGGGCGCTAGGCCACTTTGCCGCCCCGGGCTAGCTACCGCTTAAACGAGGAAGGGCCGCCCACTTTCGGCGGCCCTTCCTGATGCCAGGAGCTTAGCGGCTGACCGTCACGCTGGCGCGGGGTTCCAGGGCGTAGAAGGCCACCAGCGCCACCAGGGTGCCGACCCAGCCGGGGGCGCTGCCCAGTTCCAGCTCGAAGGGGCGGCCCAGCACGGTGCTGCCCAGCTGTCCGCTCAGGCGCTCGCCGGTCTGCTGCGCCACCACGTTCCAGCCGACGATGGGTTCTCCCATGAAGCCGGTCACGCGGTCCACGCCGCGCAGCACCAGCTTCTGGCTGCCCACGTTGCCCCGCAGCTCGCCGCCGTCCAGCTCGATCTTCACAGGATCGCTACCCACAGTGCCCTGCACGCCGCGCTCGGTGATTTCCAGCTCGATGTCCTTGCCGTGTAACTTGCCGCCCGCGCGGCCCGAAATCGTGTCGCCGTCGATGGTGCAGCGGATGTCATATCCGTCTGTGCCCCCGAGGCGTCCCTTGATGAGGTCGTCCATGCGCGGAAGTATAGCGGGCAGCGCATGACCGTGGCGTTACCGAGAGGGGGCTGCCCCTGAAGACGCCGCCGTGGGGAGCAGCCCCAGCCGCTCGAAATACACCCGGCGGGTCAGAGTAGGGCCATCCTCACCCAGTTGGACCCGGCCCACGTTCCAGTGCTCAAAGAGAATCCTGAGGGCCGCGCCCAGCAAGGCCGACCCGTACCATTCAGGGGGCACGGCGCTCCAGCGCAGGGTGTGACCGTCCCACGCCAGATGCGGGCAAGTCTCATCGCGGGCGGCCCAGAACATGCCGCCCCCGCTCGACTGAGGCTCACCCAGCCCCAGCCGCTGGGCACGGACAATCAGCGGCGGCTCACGGACCTGGATGTCGTACTGCGGGGCTGAGAATGCCTCGGCGTACAGGCTGTAGAGGTGCTGCTGAAGCTGGTGCGCCTGCGCCCGCAGCCGCCCTTCATCGCGCCCACTGAGGCCGCCGGGGGTGGAATCGAGCGCCCGGCGAACCTCCATCAGCTGATTCTCGATGTGGACCAGCCGTTGCCGGGCCGTGGGACGCGGCGGTGGCGGCGGGGGATCGCCCTGGAGGTGCCGCGCCGGGTCCGTGTACTGGCGGCTGCCCCAGCCGGTGACCTCGCGCAGCTGCCCGTCCTCGATAACCCACAGGCGGTTGGCGACCTCGCGGGCGAAGCGGCGGTCGTGGGTCACGATCACCACTGCGCCGCCGTAGGCGTGGACGGCAGCTTCCAGCGCGTCCAGCGCCTCAATATCCAGGTGATTGGTCGGCTCGTCGAGCAGCAGTAGATCGGCGCGCAGGGCACTGACCAGGGCAAGCCCTGCCCGCGCCCGCTCGCCGCCCGACAGTTGGCGAGGCGTCTTGGCCCAGTCGGCTTCCGTGAACCCTGCGCGGCCCAGCAGGGCAGCCGCCTGTTGGCCGAAACGGCGATCGAACTGGGCACGCAGCGGGTCGCCGGGCAGCAGGCCATGCCAGGTCTGGTCCAGGCTCGCGACAGTGACGCCATTTGCCACCCGCAGCACAGGGGCGGGCTCATCCAGGGCGGCCATCGGGTCTGGCTGCTCCTCGCCTGACAGCAGGCGCATCAGGGTGGTCTTGCCCGTGCCGTTCGCGCCCATGAATGCCACGCGGTCTCCCTGACGCAGCTTAAAAGCCACGCCAGAGAACACATTGTGTCCGTCGTAAGTCTTGGCGAGGTGTTCCCCCCAGGCCACCAGCGGGGCGCGGGCACTTCCGGCCAGCAGCCGCATTCGGAGCTGGCGTTCGGGCAGCGGGGCCTCCGTGCTGGGCAGGCGCTCGACGCGGGATTTGACCCCGCGTGAGCGGCGGCCCCAGCGGTCCAGGTTTTCCGCACTGCCCACCAGACGGCGTTGCTCTTGCTGGGAAAGTTTCGCAGCGCGTTCCTGGGTGCGCCGTTCCAGCTCACGCTGCGCCTTCGCCCGCGTGTAGCCGCCGGGATACGGGGTGGCCTCGCCCGCCTCCAGCCACAGGCTGCGCCCAACGGAGGAATCGGCCACCGCGTCCAGGAAGTCGCGGTCATGGCTGGTCAACACCACGCCGCCCTGGAAGGTCCGCAACCAGCCCTCCAGCCACTCGCGCATGCGGATATCCAGGTGGTTGGTGGGCTCGTCCAGCAGCAGCAGGTCCGGTTCGCCGGCCAAGGCCAGGGCCAGGGCCAGTCGGGTACGCTCGCCACCGGACAGCGTGGCGGCCTCGCGGTTCAGGAAGCGGGTCAGGTCCAGCACGCTCAATATGCGGGCCATCCGCGAGGGCCAGGCATGTGCCTCGCTGTCCTCCAGACGGGCGTTCAGCGCGGTCCAGGCCGCCAGCGTCGCCGGATCACCCAGATCGGCCTCCAGGGCCAGCAACTCGGCTTCCAGTTCGCGGTAGGGGTGCGCGGCGTCCACCAGGGCGCGCACCGTCTTCCCCGCCGGGTGCGTGTGGTGCTGCGCCAGCACGCCGACACGCAGGTCTGCCGCGCGCCAGATCGTCCCCTCCTCGGGCAACAGCTCAGCTGTCAGCACGCGCAACAGCGTGGTCTTGCCCGCCCCATTACGGCCCAGCAGCGCCACGCGTTCACCGCTTGAGACACTCAGCGACACATCGTGCAGCACCGCCCGTTCCGCATAGAACACGGTCAGGTTTTCGGCGACGATCAGCGTGGACACGGGGAGGAGGCTAGCGCACTCGCGGCAGAAAAGAATCGGCGAAAAAGCCCAGTCGTGCGGTCCACCATTGATCAGAAGAACGGAGCGTCACTTCTCGCATGAGCCCTATAGAACATGCTGGCCAACGTCCCAGCGATGCCAGCTCCCCGGAAACGGCACTTTTACAGGTGTCCGCAGCGAAATGTTCCCCCTCATGGATCTGGTCTACCCGACAGTAGACAGCGACGAACCCAATGAAGCCGATGGACACGCTGTGCCAGTAGACGAGCACGCTGAGCGGCGAATCCTTCCAAAAGGAAACCGCTGGAGCAACCTAAGTGCTCCAGCGGTTTCACTTTGAAGTTTTTAAAGATGAGGCGCCCTCAACGGTACCGCAATGCCTCCATCACCTCTTCCACCATTTCCAGACTGTCACCACGCCCAGCGGACGTTGCCACATGTGACTCCAGATGGCCGCGCAGCACCACGTCACCTGCGCCGCTCAACGCCCCTTGCACAGCCTTGATCTGCCGCAGCACATCCACGCAGTACACCTCTGGATCGTCCAGCATCCGCACAATGCTGTCGAGATGTCCACGTGCAATGCTCAGCCGGCGGCGGGCGCGTTTGCGGGCGTCCTCCGGCATGCACAGCTTGCCCTCTGCCGTGCAGTGCGGGGCCTCCCCATAGGTCAACCGGCCACCTGCGCGGCGTAGCCCTCCTCAGCCACGGCACTGATCATGGCCCCGGTGTCGGCGTCGCCGTGAACGGTGGCCTTGCCCGCGTCCAGATCCACCTGCACGTCATGCACGCCCGTCACCCCTTTCAGGGCCTTTTCCACCGCTTTAACACAGTGGCCGCAGGTCATTCCGTCAACTTTCAGTTCAGTGGTCATGGTATTTGTCATAAACAGATTTTAGACCCCAGGGGGGGAGGGAGATCAAGACGAGACGAGTTGTACTGTACCGAGGCCCATCAGCACAACTGCATAAGATCGTCACATCTCTTCGCATTAGGTGCCAAAAAAAGCACACGCTTGATTGTCCATCTTCCCACAGCCTAGTACACCCTCCCCAGGGGGAGGTGGGGTTATGCCATTGCAATTCCGCCTGGATGCAGAACGTGCAGAACCGCAGAGATCACGCTGCTTGATGATCTTCAACGCATCCGTTGGCCCGGGTAATTGAGCGAGCGGTAAGGGGCAAGGAGCCATAGATGGCAATCTCCCCTGTCACCGACTTTTGATGCTTCCCCAGCGGTAGAGAGGGAGGCGCGTCCCGCGCCATGCGTGAAGCGAGACCACAGCAAGGCCTAACCCTTCGCCTCCAATTCACAGGCTCTTTTTCCACGCCGCCCACGCTCCGGTGCTCCACAGCGCCCACGCCACCAGCAACGGCTGGAAGAACAGGCGGATCAACCGCTTGCGGTCCGTGTCCAGCCCGAAGGCGTCGGCATGTGTCAGGTACTGCGAGATGTTGCCGGGAAACACCACCACGAAGAACGCAGCCATCAGCCAGCCCAGTGTCACGCGATGTTGAGGCAGCGCCAGAAGGGCCGCGCCCATGCCGACCTCCACTACGCCGGAGGCCAGCACCACGAAATCCTGATTCAGCGGCAGGCTGTCGGGCACCTGGGCCTGGAAATCCTGCCGCAGGAAGGTCAGGTGGCCGATGCCCGCAAAAGCCATAGCTGCGCCCAGCAGCATCCGGGCCAGATTCTGGATGGGAGAAACGGAGGTAGCCATGGCGGACAGTTTGACAGTTACGCCTATACACCACGTCTTCGTCTGTGTGGGGGACAGCGCTGCCCCGTTCCCCGCCCCCGACATACACTCTGGAGATGCTCTTCCTTACCCGCCCAGGACTAGACGTTCGTTTTGCTTTCGCCTATACTTCGTCGGTGTTGTTATGTTGCTAGCAGAAATCATCAGCGTGGGAACGGAGCTGCTGTTCGGCGAGATCGTCGACAGCAACGCTGCCTTCCTGGCGCGCGAACTAGGCGCCCGGGGCGTGATCCTACACCGCAAGACGGTGTTGGGCGACAACTTGGGGCGCGTCAGTGAGGCCGTCAAGGTGGCCCTGTCGCGCGCCGATCTGGTGATTCTGGGCGGCGGGCTGGGACCCACCGACGATGACCTGACCCGCGAATCGATTGCCGACGCGCTGGGTGAGACGCCCGCTGAGGATCCGGCGCTGCTGGCGTGGCTCGAAGGGCTGTACGCCGCCCGTGGGCGCGAGATGCCGCAGATCAACCGCAAACAGACGTGGCTGATTCCCAGCGCCGAGGCTCTGCCCAATCCGGTGGGTACCGCGCCGGGCTGGTTCGTGCGGACGGGCGGCAAGTTTGTCGTGGCGCTGCCGGGCCCACCCCGCGAGATGCAGCGCATGTGGCGCGAGCAGGTGCTGCCGCGACTGCCACTGCCGGATCACGCGCTGGTCTCTACCACCATCCACACCCAGGGCATCGGCGAGAGCAATGTGGCCGAGCTGCTGGCCGGGCTGACCCAGAAGGCCAATCCAAGTGTCGGCACCTACGCCCGCAAGACCGGGGTGGACGTGCGCGTGGCCGCCAGCGCCGGGACTGAAGCGGAGGCACGCGCGCTGCTGGCCCCAGTGTTGGAAACGGTGCGCGCCGCCCTCTCGCGCTGGACCTGGGGTGAGGACGCGCAGACGCTGGCCGGAGCGCTGGGCACGGCGCTCTCGGGCCGCAGCCTGGGCGTGATCGAAGCCGGCAGCGCGGGTGGACTGTGCAGCTTGCTGGCCGACGAGCCGGGCTTTCTGGACGCTGCCGTGACCCAGGACCACGCCCGCCTGATCACCCTGGGCCTGACCCCCGTGACCCTGCGCGACGCCGGGCTGGTCAGCGAGGCGGCCGCGCTGGAACTGGCCGCCGGGGCCCGCGAACACCTAGGCGCGGACGTGGGACTGGCGGTGGTGGTGGGTGTGACGGGCGAGCACGCAGGACAGGCGTACGCCGCCATCGAGAACGAGAAAGGGCGCAAGGCTGTGGGCATCAACTGGCCTGGCGACGCCGCGCAGGTCCGGGAGCGGGCCGCCGTGACCGCTCTGGCGCTGGCGTACCGGGCGTTGCGGGCGGGGGGTGAACTGTCATGAAGGTCCGGAAATCGCAGTCCAAACCGAAGCCCCAGAAGACGGGAGGGTCCGATCTGGACGCCGCGCTGAAGATCAGGTTGGAGGGCGAATTGCCTACCCCTCCCGTTCAGACAGTCAAACCTACGGTTCAGCCCCGTCAGAGCAAGGACGCGAAGCCCGCCGCGCCCCACAGGGCCCAGCCGCAGAAAGCCTCGGCGGACTTCAAGAACCGCCAGGACAACCGTTCCACGCAAGGTCGCCGGGGGACACCCACCTCTGAAGAGCACACCCCCACCACCGGACGTTTCTTCTACGCCCTGAAAGTGCCTGCCAGCATCACCGGGCCGCTCGCCGAGGCGCAGCGCAAACTCAAGAGCAACTGGCGCACCACCACGCGCGAGCAGATGCATGTCACGCTGTGTTACCTGCCGTCCGTGCCGCTGGCCCGCGTGGCCGAACTCAAGGCGCTGGGCGCCCGCCTGACGGAAGATCTGGGACCGATGGACGTCAAGTTGCGCGGGACTGGCTACTTTCCCAACGAGGGCAGTCCACGGGTGTGGTTCGTCAAGGTGGAGGCCGAGGGGCTGGACGAACTGGCGGCCGCGCTGCGCGCTGGAGTCCAGGGGCTGGGCTTGGAGACCGAGGACACGAGCTTTAAGGCCCACATCACCCTGGCCCGGCGGAAAGGCCCCGCGCCGCGCGTGCCGCCGCTGACATTCGATCTGGGCTGGACGGCGGGCGGGGCAACCCTGCAGCGCTCGCACCTCCAGAAGACGGGACCGGTGTACGAGCAGGTCAGCACCTTTCGTTTTCAAGCTGGGAACCAGCCCGCCGCACCACCGGGTACAGGACCTGAAACTTCTCCTCACGGAGCCGACAACCACACAGATCATTCGCCCTCTTCCATAGAGTCGCCAGAGACACAGGAGCCCATATGAGCAAGGACAACCCCAAAGAAATCACCGCCGCCCCTACCGACAACAAGGAGCGCCTGAAAGCTATCGAAACGGCCATGAGCCAGATCGAGAAGGCCTTCGGCAAGGGCAGCATCATGAAGCTGGGTGCCGAGAGCAAGCTCGACGTTCAGGTGGTGTCCACCGGCAGCCTGTCGCTGGACCTCGCGCTGGGCGTGGGGGGGATTCCACGCGGGCGCGTAACCGAGATCTACGGCCCGGAATCCGGCGGGAAGACCACGCTGGCTCTGAGCATCGTCGCGCAGGCGCAGAAGGCGGGCGGGACGTGCGCGTTCATTGACGCTGAACACGCCCTGGACCCGGTGTACGCCCGCGCCCTGGGCGTCAGCACCGATGAATTGCTGGTGTCGCAGCCCGACAACGGCGAACAGGCGCTGGAAATCATGGAACTGCTGGTCCGCAGCGGCGCCATTGACGTGGTGGTGGTGGACAGCGTGGCTGCCCTGACCCCCCGCGCCGAGATTGAGGGCGAGATGGGCGACAGCCTGCCTGGCCTGCAGGCCAGATTGATGAGCCAGGCGCTGCGCAAGCTGACCGCCATCCTGTCCAAGACCGGTACCGCTGCCATCTTCATCAACCAGGTGCGCGAGAAGATCGGCGTGATGTACGGCAATCCCGAGACCACCACCGGGGGCCGCGCGCTCAAGTTCTATTCCAGCGTGCGTCTGGACGTCCGCAAGATCGGTCAGCCCATCAAGGTGGGCAACGACGCCGTGGCAAACACGGTCAAGGTCAAAACCGTCAAGAACAAGGTGGCCGCGCCCTTCAAGGAAGTGGAGCTGGCACTGGTCTACGGCAAGGGCTTCGATCAGCTGTCCGATCTGGTGGGCCTGGCCGCCGACATGGACATCATCAAGAAGGCCGGCAGCTTCTACAGCTACGGTGACGAGCGCATCGGCCAGGGCAAGGAAAAGGCGATTGCCTACATCGCCGAGCGCCCCGCCATGGAGCAGGAGATCCGTGACCGCGTGATGGCGAGCATCAAGAGCGGCGGCGCCTCCGAGAAGATGGCGCCCCCCGTTGAGGACAGAATTACCGCACTGGCAGAATAAGCTAGAGAACGACAAGGATGCCCCGGCCTGATTAAAGCTGGGGCGTCCTTGTTGTGCCCCCTGTCAGCTCTCTGTGGTGAAGGTGACATGAGCCAGGGTTGTTATTAGGCCACCAAGTTCGGTGGGCCTGTCACTGCTGCGCAGAGGCGAGTAACTCCCGTTACCGTTGTGCGCCGCAAGGGCAATCAAGAACCTCTGCCGGATGGAGATGGGCAGAGGTTGAAGTCGTTGAACTGGGCTCAGGCTTTATTCGTACCCAAGCTCCCGGAGTGCTTCGGGGTCCTCACGCCAGCCGTTGATCACGATGACCTCCAGGCCCAGGAAGACTTTGCGGTTGAGGAAAATTTCCAGCTGCTTGCGGGCCGCCTGGCCGATCTCGCGCAGCTGCTTGCCGCCGGCACCTATCACCATGCCTTTATGGGCATTCTTCTCCACGACGATCTCGCCCTCGATGCGTTGCAGGCCATCCTCGCGCTCGGTCCAGCGGTTGACGCGCGTGGCCACCGCATAGGGCAGTTCGTCGCGCAGCTTCTTCATGGCTTCCTCGCGGATGATCTCGGCAGCCCACATCTCGCGGGTCTGGTCGCTGGCGGCGCCGCGTGGGTAGAAGAAGGGGTTTTCGGGCAGCGCGTCCAAAATCTGCTCGCGCAGGGTCGCCACAGCCTCGGGCTGGTTCTGGGCGCTAAGCATGGATTCCTGAGTCTGGGCCGTGCGGCCCTCCAGCAGGGCGCGGTACAGCTTCATGGCCTCTTCCGGGTACTTGGACACGTCCAGCTTGTTGCCGATCAGGAACAGCGGCTTGGGCAGATCGCGCACCTGCCGGGCCACCAGCCCGTCCTCCTCGCCGGGCGGGTGACGGAGGTCCACCACCCACAGAATCGCGTCCACATCACTCAGGGCGCTGTGGACCTCGTGGTTCATGTATTTGCCCAGCGCGTCCTTGGCCTTGTGGAGGCCGGGCGTGTCCACGAAGACGATCTGGTGCGTGTCGGTGGTGAAGATGCCGCGCACGCCGCGCCGGGTGGTCTGCGGGCGTGGGCTGGTGGGGGCGACCTTGGTGTTCAGAAAGGCGTTGAGCAGCGTGCTCTTGCCCACGTTGGGCTTGCCGACAATCGCCACGAAGCCGGAGCGGGTCTGGTCACCGTCCATTTCAGTCCTGGCCCTGTCGGCGTAGGGGGAGGTGGCATCGTGCGAGGAACCCTGCGTTGCGCCGGGCGCGTCCTCGATCGGATCGGGTGGAAAGAAGGAATCAGTCATCGGCCGCATTGTCTCACGCCGAGGCAGGGGCAAAAGGAAGGAGGGCAGCCACGCTAGGCCTCACGCCGGGCCTGCACGCCCGCGATAATCCGCGCGGCGACAGCGCGGGGCAGCATCCGGAACGCCGAAACCTGCATCCTGTTAGCGACACCGGCCACAGCCACGCCCTGCCCGCGCAACATGGCGTCCACCCCAATCCGGGCCACCGTCTCCACGTCCAGCACCGCCAGTCGGGTCAGACCGGACATCAACCGGCTCTCGTTCAGGGTGGCCACGTCCTGAAAACCGGTGTCCACCGGGCCAGGGCACAGCGCCGTGACGCTCAGGCCAGTGCCGCGCAGTTCCTCGTTGACCGCCTCGCTGAAGGAGAGCACGTAGGCCTTGGTTGCGTAGTACACCGCCATCAGCGGGCCAGGAATAAAGCCTGCGGTGCTGGCGACGTTCAGCACCCGGCCCCGCCCGCGCTCCAGCATGGGCGGCAGAAAACGGCGCGTCAGATCGGTCAGGATAGTGACGTTCACGGCGATCATCTCGTTGATCTCGTTGGGGTCCTGTTGGAAAAACTCGCTGAAGCCTCCAAAGCCAGCGTTGTTGACCAGCAGGTCCACCTGAAGGCCGCGCGCCCCGACCTCGTCTTCCAGCCGCTGACCAGCCTCGGGGTGGGACAGATCGGCGGCGATGACGTCAGCACGGACTCCATGCTGACGCGAGAGTTCGTCGGCCAGTGCACGCAACTTGCCCTCACTGCGGGCCACCAGAATCAAGTTGGCGCCGTATGCCGCGAGTTGCCGGGCAATGCCCTTGCCGATGCCGCTGCTGGCTCCAGTGACCAGAGCGGTGGAAGTCCGTTGAGCCGTCATGCGGCGAGTTTAGAGTGCAGGAGTCAGGTAAACCGCGCTCTTAGACAGGGATGCATAGCAGTCACAAAACCAGGTGAAGTATTAAGGTTTGATGAAAGCAACGAACATGACAGTCCGCGCGTACTGTAGGGCATGAGAGGCCCTGTCACTTCCGGCCCTGAAGTCAATCTTCAGGATATGTTCGCACAGAGTACCGCTGTGATCACCCAGCCGAGCGTGGCGACGTTCGAGCGCTATGAGAAACGCGGCAGCATTCAGAGCGCCTTTATCTACGTGATGGTGGCCGCTGTCGTCTCCGCCCTGATCGCCGCCTTATTCTCGTTCTTCCACTCGGACGTGACCTTCTTCGGGCAGCTGTTCTCGCGCCTGATCACTATCCCCGTGCAGTTCCTGATCTTTACCGGTGCCGTCTACCTGATCGGAGGCAGCCTGTTCAAGGGCACCGGCACCTATGCGGAAGTCGCCTACACCTTCGCGCTGTTCTTCGTGCCGCTAAGCATCATCGGAACCATCATCGGGATCATTCCGATTCTGGGCTGGCTGGTGTCCTTCCTGATCAGCCTGGTCATGATCTACTTCGGCTACCTGGCCGTGCAGAGCAGCATGAACCTGCGTGAACAGGTGCCCGCGATTGCCACGCTGGTGCTGGCGGGCATTGCCAATTTCGCGGTGGGGGCGGTGCTGGGCGGCCTGTTCTTGGTGGGCCGGATCGCCTCTGGCGGCTAGCAGCGTTCAGACCAAAAACGGGGTGAGGTCGTGATGACCTCGCCCCGCCGTCTTGAATAGGGCCCTTCTACTGATCGCCGTAGACGTGTACCGCCACGTCCAACTTGCCCTGCCCGCCGCCAAAGTACGTGCCACGCACCGGAGACACGTCGCTGTATTCGCGCCCGTGGCCGATCTTGATGTGCTTCTCCAGAGCCAGGCAGTCGTTGGTGGGATCATAGCCAAGCCAGCCGTAGCCGGGAATCAGGCATTCCACCCAGGCGTGGGTGGCTTCCGCACCACGCATCTCGCCGCCGCTGTACAGGTAGCCGCTGACGTAGCGGGCTGGAATCCCCAGTTGACGGGTGATGCCCAGCATGGCGTGCGTGAAATCCTGGCACACGCCGTGACCGGTCTGCGCAAACTCGGCCAGCGGAGTGCGGACATCGGTGGCACTGGGATCGTACGTGAAGCGGCGGCGCAGGTGGCTGGTCAGGTCTAGCAGAAAGCCGGGCAGGTCGTCGCCAGGGCCAGGGCGGGCCACACCGAACAGCTCCGGCCACTGGCCGCCCGGCACGCGCGGGCTGGGCACCAGAAATTCAATGTTGCGCCCTCGCTCTGGCCGCAGTTCGCTGAAGGGAATCGGGACGGGCAGCGTGACGGCGTGGGTGTCCACGATGGCCTGCGCCTCGATGATCAGGTGGCGGTGATGTTCGTGGACGTGAACGTGGTGGACGATGGCCCCGAAGTAATCCTTGTGCGAGGTGATCTCGGCGTCGGGCGTCACGTTCAGGTGGAACAGCCGCACGCTCTGGCGCGTCTCGTTAGAGGGGTGCAGGCGGACCTGGTTGAAGGAGTCCCAGGCGGGTCTGGGATAGTGGTACTCGGTGGTGTGCCGGATTTCGCAACGCATAAGTGGGGGAACCCTCTAGCGGTTCTGCCGGGCAGTCTGACATGCCCTGGCAGGGCGCGTACAGCGCGGAGCAGACGAATTCGCGGCCAGGATCACCCTCATTCCTGCTCGAAGTAGGCCAAGGTGATCGCCGCGCCCACCCTGTTGAAGTCTTCGAGCAGCGTCTCGATCCCAGGGTTTTCCCGCTCGATGATGTCGGTGACATGGGCGTACTGCAACCGGGCCACCAGCCAGCGCGACAGGCGCAGGATTTCTGGGTAGGCGCCGGGGTGAAAGCGGTCGATCTGCTCTAGCGCGTCGTTCAGGTTCACGGCGCTGTAGCGCACGCTGCGCGGGAAGTAGTCGTCGAGCAACAGGAATTCGGTGACGCGCATGGGCGTGATGCCGGTCTGCACGCGCTTGCGGTAGGCCTCGTTGGCGCTGGCCCCCTTCAGGGTACTGACCCAGCGCTGGTCTTGCAGGGCGCGTCCCGCCGGATCGTTACGGGCGGCCAGGGCGTCTGCGTCCTTGAAGCGGCTTTGCAGCACGCGCAGGGTATTGTCGCCGCGCTCCAGCGTCTGCCCCGCGCGCAGGAAGGACCAACCCTCGTCGCGCGGCAGGGTGGCAAACGCGATGCCGAAGAAGAACTGCGAGGCGTCCCTCGCCGCAGTGCAGTACTCGAACAGGCCGTCACGGTCCAGCACGTCGCCGTTCTCAAAACACAGCGTCAGATACGAGCGGTTGAGCGTCTCCCACATCTCGCTGGGGATGCGGTCACGCAGGCCACGGGCGTTCTCGCGGGCGCGGGCCAGACTGCTGGCAATGCTCGACGGGTTGTCGCGGTCAAAGGCCATCCACGAGCTGACGCTGCGGGCATCCAGGCGACCATACTTGGCACGCAGTTGCGCCTCGCCGCCGGTCAGTTCCAGCAGCGGCGTCCAATATTCACGGGCGCGGCCCGAGACCTCCAGACCCGCGTAATAGTTGACGTTCAGCAATCGGGCAGTATTTTCCGCGCGTTCCATGTAGCGTCCGATCCAGAACAGGTTCTCGGCCAGGCGGGATAAAAGCAGCATCAGTTCTCCCCTTCCAGCTCATTTTTCTCCAGCTCCTGCTGGTACGACTTCTGAGCCTGCGACTGCGAACTGCCGCCAGTTTGCCCCTGCGACTGGCGCTGGGTGTTCTCGTCGGCCTGCGTCTCCTGAGTCTCTCCGGCGGGCGTGACCTCGGGTTCCGGCATGACCTCCAGCACCACGTCGTCGGGCACAGGCAGGTCGATAGGCACCGTACCGAATCCTCCCTGGAACTGCGTCTGGGACTGGCCCTGCAGGTCACCGTGCATGATCTGGCTCAGGCCCTGCGGAGCCACCGGGCCGTCGTGGTCCAGCACCCAGGTGTCCTTGCTGCCGCCCCCCTGCGAGGAATTGACCACCAGGCTACCGCGGCGCAACGCGACACGCGTCAGGCCCCCCGGCACGATGGTGACCTCGTCCTTGCCGCACAGGATGTACGGGCGCAGGTCGATATGCGCGCCCTCGAAGTTGCCGCTGTCCGGGTAGAACGTCGGGTGGCGCGACAGGCCCACCACCGGCTGCCCGATAAAGTCGCGCGGGTTGGCCCTGACCTTGGCCACGAATTCGGCCACTTCCTCCTCGGTCGCCGAGGGGCCGATCAGCATGCCGTAGCCCCCGGCCTCCCCCACCGCCTTGATCACCATACTGGCGGCGTTGGCGACGATGTGTTCCAGATGGTCGGGATCGGTGCCCAGGAAGGTGGGAACGTTGTTCAGGATCGGATCCTCGTTCAGGTAGTACCGGATCATGTCGGGGACGTAGGCATACACGGCCTTGTCGTCGGCAACCCCGGTGCCCACCGCGTTGGCGATGGCGACGCGGCCCTGACGGTAGACCTCGATCAGCCCGGACACGCCCAGCGCGCTGTCGCGGCGGAAGGCCAGTGGATCGATAAAGTCGTCGTCGATGCGGCGGTAGATCACGTCCACCTGCTGGCGTCCCCCGGTGGTCCGCATCCAGACCCGGCCCCCGTCCACGAACAGGTCACGGCCCTCGACGAGTTCCACCCCCATCTGCTGCGCGAGGTAAGCGTGCTCGAAGTAGGCGCTGTTGTACATGCCGGGGGTGAGCACCACCACCGTGCCGTTGTCGCGTGGGCTGACCGACTGCAGGAGCGAGAGCAGCGAGGTGGCGTAATGCTGCACCGAACGCACGCCCTGGCCCTCGAACATCCTGGGGTAGATCCGGCGCATGGCGTCTCGGTTGGACAGCAGGTAGGACACGCCGCTGGGCGAGCGCAGGTTGTCCTCCAGCACCAGATACTCGCCTTTCTCGTCGCGGATCAGGTCTGTGCCGACGATGTGGGTATACAGCTTGCCCGGCGGCATGACCCCGTGGACCTCGCGCCGGAAGTGAGCGGAGGTGTAGACCAGTTCGCTGGGAATGACGCCGTCGTTCAGAATCTGCGCGTCGCCGTAGATGTCGTTCAGAAAGTGGTTCAGTGCCCCCACGCGTTGGGTCAGGCCCGCCTCGACGTGTGCCCACTCGGAGGCCGGGATAATGCGCGGCACCGGATCAAAGGGAAAGGTCCGCTCGGTGCCCTTGGAGTCGCCGTAGACGGTAAAGGTGATGCCCTGGTTGCGGAAGGCCAGATCCAGCATGCCGTGTCGCCGTTGGAATTCGGGAACGCCCAGCAGGTCGATGTACTGCTCCAGACCCTGATAGTGCGGCCGAACCCGCCCGTCCGCCGTGTACATCTCGTCAAAAAAGCTGTCGCCTGGCTCATATTTCACGCGCCCTGCCCCCCTTGTGAATACCCGCAGCATAGCGGGTGGGCACCGAAGAGCAAGGCAGTGTGGCTAGGTAAACCCCTTAGAAACAGGGGGAATATACCGACGCAGACGTGAAATGGGTGCTCCCGGAGATGAGCCAGCGCGCGTCGCCGTCTTACCTGGCCACGGGGGCTGAGATCCCCTGCTCCCCGAAAGCCGCTTCCAGGCGCGGCAGCAGCCTGCCCTCATAGGCGCGGGCGGCGCGCAGCAGGGCATTCTTGACGGCGGTGGCATCGGCGCTGCCGTGACCGATAAAGGCCAGTCCCTTCACGCCGATCAGGATGCTGGCCCCGTAGGTGCTGGGGTCCATGCGCTCGGCCAGGCCGCGGAGCGAACCGCGCGCCAGCAGGCCGCCCAGCCTGCTCTTCAGGCCGCTGTTGAGGGCGTCCTTGATCCAGCCGAACATCACCTTGGCCTCGCCCTCAGCCAGCTTGAGCACCACGTTGCCGGTAAAGCCATCGGTGACGACGATATCGGTGGTGCCCAGGAAGATGTCGCGGCCCTCCACATTGCCGTGGAAATTGATCCCCTGGCCGTGCAGCCCGCGCAGCAGAGCGTGCGCCTCGAGCACCAGCGCGCTGCCCTTGTGATCCTCCTCGCCGATGGATAGCAGGCCCACTGTGGGGTTTTCCTGGTCTTCCAGCACCTTCAGGTATACGGTGGCCAGCCTGGCCCACTGGGCAAAGTAGCTGGCCTTGACGTCCGCGTTGGCTCCCGCGTCCAGCAGCGTGGTCATGCCGCCGCGAGCAGGCAGGTGGGTCAGGATGGCCGGACGCTCGACCCCCCTGATCCGCCCGAAGGTCAGCAGCGCCGAGGCCATCGTCGCGCCGCTGTGGCCCATGCTGACGGCGGCGGCCGCCTGACCCTCCTTGACCAGCCGAGTGCACACGTTGATGCTGGCGCCGGTGCGGCTCCTCACGTCACTGGCATGCTCGTCCATGCCAATCACGTCACTGGCGTCCACAATCTCAATCGGCAGGGCCGCGCTGCCCTGAAACTTGCCCAGCTCGGCGTGCAAGGCGACGCGTTCGCCCACCAGCAGGACGCTGACCCCGGCCCGCGCCGCCCGAACCGCGCCTTCCACGTTTGGCGCCGCGCCGCTGTCCCCGCCCGCCGCATCCAGCGCGATGGGCAGGCTGGCAATGGGGGAACGAGTCTCAGCGCTCATCGTGGTCGGCCAGCGCGGCGGTCAGATAGAAGGGACGGGTTTCGGCCGCCCTGGTTTCCGGTCCGCGCTGCTCGCTGGGCAGGCGGTAGCCGGGGCGCTCGATCTGGGAGCGCAGGTCACCCAGGTCCACGTACAGGTCGGCGGCGTTGCGGAGCTCGTAACTGGTCATCTCGGGAATACTGGCGACGATCACCCGCTTGCCGCGCGCGCGCAGCACCTCCACCGGGCGCTCGAAATCCCCGTCGCCGGTCAGCAGCACGGCGGTGTCGTAAAGCTCTGTGGTGGTCAGCAAGTCGGTGACGATCTCGATGTCCAGGCTGGCGCGGCGGGAGGAATCACCGTGCTCGTCGGTGCTCTCGCGCAGCGGACGGGTGCGGACGGTGTAGCCCATGTAGGTCAGCGCATCGGTGAAGCGGCGCTGCTTATCGTCGGTGGGCATGGGCACCGCGGTGTAATAAAAAGCGTTGTAGAGGGTGCCATGCGCGGCGAAATGGTCCAGAATCTTGCGGTGGTCGAAATTCCAGCCCAGCCGCTTGGCCGCCGCGTAAACATTGGCTCCATCAATAAAAAGTGCAATTCGTGGTGTCTGTTCCATCATCATTTCTCCCGATCCATGGTGTGCTGCCGCCCGGCGCTGTTGCCACCGGATCGTGGCAGGATAGCGGACCTGGAGCGCCGCTCTCAATGAACAACATCCAACCAGCAGGGTTTTCAAGGGACGCGTGGAAGCTGGGGCAGGACGTCCGGGGTATGCAGGGCGTCCCAGACCTCGGCGCGCAGCCGGTCCAGCTGAACGCCGCCGTATTCATCGGGCAGGGTATCGAGATACTTCACGGCCTTGTGAAAGTTGCGGTGGGTCAGGCTGCCGTAGTGCCAGCGCCGGTGCAGGGCCGCCGCCAGCAGAATCAGGGCCTGTAGGAAGGCGCGATCCTGGCCCGCTGCCGTCAGCCACGGCCCCTCCCAGGCCTCGTGGGCGTGCCACCACCGGCCCTGGTTGAACAGGGCCGCACCTTCCTCGAACGCCTGCTGATCGGCGGCTGAGAACATGCCCTACCCTAGCGTGCCTGAACGTGGGCCGCGCCACCACGAATGAATAACGCCTTAGCACCTGCCCATGCCCGACAAATCCATCTTGACGTCAGGAGGCGTATAGTTTTCCTCATGAAGCCTTTGGAACTGACCGACTCTAACTTTAATAACGAAATCGCCAGCGGACTGACCCTGGTGGATTTCTGGGCCCCCTGGTGTGGCCCCTGCCGTATCATCGCCCCCGTGATCGAGGAACTGGCCGGACAGTACGAGGGCCGCGTCAAGATCGGCAAGGTCAACGTGGACGAGAACCCCGTGACCCAGGGCCAGTACCGTGTGATGAGCATTCCCACGCTGATCCTGTTCAAGGACGGCCAGCCGGTGGAGGGCGTGGTGGGCGCGCAGCCCAAGCGGGCCTTTGAAACCCTGCTGGACAAGCACATCGGCACCGCTGGGCAGGCGGCCAGCGGCAACGTCGTCAGCGCCAACTGAAGTCCACATTCAAGCGAAAGCCACCCCAGTTGCGGGTGGCTTTTTCTGGTCCTGGGAATCAGATCAGAACCGGACGACAGCGGGCGGGGTCCAGGCGTGCAGGGCCTCGCTGAGCAGAATCTCGCCGTCCGGCCAGTCGCCGTGTCCGCTGTCCACGTTGAGGTGCCCCGACTCACCCGCAGAGACGGCGGCAGCGCCCCAGGCCTCGGCCAGGAGCTCAGCGCGTTCCGGGGTGCAGTACGGATCGTTCTCGCTATAGACGAGCAGCGCAGGGAAGGGCAGCTCTTCCAGGGGGAGCGGGGCCAGCGCCAGAAGTTCGGGATGCAGCTCGGCCATGCCCGCTTGCTCCGGATCGGCGGGGGCCACCAGCAACGCCCCACGCACCCGGTCCCGGTCCTCCCCGCCGGACAGGCGCGCCCAGTGGGCCACCGTCGCCACCCCTGCCGAGTGCGCCACCAGCACGAGTTCCCCCGGTGTGGCCCCAATGACCTCGTGCAAGCGGGCAGCCCAGACTTCGGGCACCGGGTTTTCTGGATCATCCTGCCGCACGCGCTCGGCACCGAACTTATGCTGCCACAGCGTCTGCCAGTGCTGCGGGCCGCTGTCGCCCAGGCCAGGCACGATGATCAGGGTGGGGGTCATGCGGAAAAGAGTAGCAGGCGCGCAGGAACCTGTGAGCGCCATTTCACAGCCGAAAGCCCAGCGGGTGACCGGGGCTTGCAGAACTGGCGGAGTCGATCATAGGCGCACGGTCAGGCCAGCCCCAGCAACTTCCTAACTGCGAAACGCACGCGGCCCAGATTGGACACGTCGTCGAAGGCGGTCAGCAGCACCTGATCGCCGTGGGGGGTCAGCAGCACCGGGCCGCTGTCCACGTCCAGGACCATCTCCTGCCATGAGTCGCTGTTCATCTGACTCTGCAGGCTGCCGATCACCGCACGGCCAGCAGCCACCAAGCCCACGTCGCCGTTGAGCTGCCCGTCCTCAATGCCCACCTGGGCAATGACCTCTCCCGTGTGGCCAACCAGCAGGGCATGCCGGACCCCGCGCACATCCATCAGCGCGGCGATCACGAGCGGTCCACGCGTGGCAGGCTGTCGACTTCCAGCGCCAGCTTCGCCAGGGCCTGCTGGGCACTGCGGGTGTCGCTGCTGCGGACCAGCGCCGCGCCCATCATCCAGTCGCCCACCGCCAGCGCCACCACCTCAATCCGGTCACTGGTGAAGCCCAGGCGGGTGACCTCGCCGGAGCCCAGGCGGCGGCCCATGCGGTCCAGACTGGTCCGCAGCGAGGCCAGTTCGGCGGCCAGCACCTCGCCGCCGTCGCCATTGGACTCGATGGACAGGCCATCAGGACCGACCAGGGCACTGGCGATCACCCCAGGAATGTTGGTCAGGGCATCAAGTTTCACAGCGTCCCCTCCAGCTTGCGGGCAGCCTCACGACCATACAGGCGGGCCTGACCCAGATTGCTGCGGGCGTCCAGGGCAAGCAGCAGAAAGTAGTCGGTGCGGATGGGCTGCAGGTACACGCTCAGGCGTTCGCCGCGCAGGTACATCTCGCGGGGTTGTCCGGCATTCAGGGTCTGCATGTAGGCGTTTGCGGACGCCTGAAGCAGTCCGGCGTGTTCGGCGATCAGGAGGTTGAGGTCCGTGTCGGTGATGGCGTGGCCCTCGATCAGCAGGCCGTCAAGCCCACCGATGGCCGCGGCCCACGCGCCGTCCACGTCTTTGACCAGTTGGGTGAGGTGAGCAAGCATTCTGCGCCCATGATAGAAATTTTCCCTTTCAAATCATGCACAAGATCCGCCTCAAAAGTGAGAAACGTCAGGTCTGAAGAAGTGGGTCCGTGAGGTATGCCTTCGGTGGGTTCACACGAGTAAGCACATTCGCAACCCCCCAGCCCTGAAAGGACGGGCCGCGGAAAAGTTCAGGTTGCTTGCCAGACAGAGATGCACCGGCGAAGGTCAGTGGCATTCCGGAAACGGGGACGTGAGCAGGGAATGTCTGGGTGCCCGATACGTCTGCAGCAAGGCGAATCACCGTCTTTGCCGACATTTTCGGGTACAATAAGGGCATTGAGGGAAGCCCTTCGGTGGAGCGATTTTCATTACGCATATGACATAATGTGCTAGAATCGTTTCACTCCTGGCAGCCGCGCCAGGCCTCCATCACCCCCTACATTGCCGGGCGGTTTGAACCCGCCCCGACTGGAGCCACATGACTGGAATTCATCCTGTTGACATCACCAGCGAAGTCAAGACCAATTTTATCAATTACGCCATGAACGTGATCGTGGACCGTGCGTTGCCCGACGTGCGCGACGGCCTCAAGCCGGTGCAGCGACGGATCATGTACGCCATGATGCTCGAGGGCCTGTACTCCAACCAGAAGCACGCCAAGTCCGCTTCTGTGGTGGGCGAGGTCATGAAGAAGTACCACCCACACGGCGACTCCAGCATCTATGATGCGATGGTGCGCCTCGGTCAGTGGTGGAACATCCGCTACCCTCTGGTCCATCCACAGGGCAACTTCGGCAGCATTGACGGTGACCCGCCTGCCGCCATGCGCTACACCGAGGCCCGCATGACCAAGGTGGCCGAGGAAGTCTTGGCGGACCTCGAAAAAGAGACGGTGGACAACAAGCCCAACTACGACGAAACCACCGTCGAACCCAGCGTGCTGCCCTCGGCAGTGCCCAATCTGCTGATTAACGGCGCCACCGGCATTGCCGTAGGCATGGCCACCAACATCCCGCCCCACAACCTGACCGAGATCAGCAACGGCCTGCTGGCGATGATCGACAAGCCGGAGATCACCCTGGACGAGATGATGGAACACGTTCAGGGTCCTGACTTCCCCACCGGGGGCCGCATCAGCAAGACGGGCATCCGTGAGGCCTACGCCACTGGACACGCCGGGCTGAAGGTGCGCGGCAAGGCCCGTATCGAGGAAAAGAACGGGCGCAACCAGATCATCATTTCCGAGATTCCGTATCAGGTGAACAAGACCAACCTGATCCAGACCATCTCGGCAATGTACAAGGCGGGCAAGATTCCCGATATTTCCGCCCTGCGCGACGAATCGGACCGCAAGGACCCGGTGCGGATCGTGGTGGAACTCAAGCGCGGCGCGATTCCCACCCTGGTGCTCAATCAGCTTTACAAATACACCCAACTCCAGGGCACGTTCACGGTCATCAACCTGAGCATCGTGAATGGCGAGCCGCGCGTGCTGCCGCTGGTGGACACCATGCGCTACTTCCTGACCCACCGTCAGGACGTGGTGACGCGCCGCACCGCCTACGACCTGAAGAAGGCCGAGGAACGCGCTCACATCCTGGAAGGGCTGCTCAAGGCGCTGGACGACATTGATGAAGTGATTGCCCGCATCCGCGCCAGCAACACCAGCGCCGAGGCGCGTGACGCCCTGATGCAACGCTTCACGCTGTCTGAGATCCAGGCGCAGGCGATTCTGGATATGCGCCTGCAGCGCCTAGTGGGGCTGGAACGCGAGAAGATCCAGGCCGAGTATGACGAGCTGAGCGTGACCATCGCGCGCCTGCGCTCCATCCTGGGTGACGAGAAACTGCTGTGGCGTGAAATCAAGAAGGAAATTCGCGACGTCCGTGACCGTTACGGCGACGAGCGGCGCAGCACCATCTCCATCCTGGAAGACGACATCTCCAAGGAAGACCTGATCGCCGTCGAGGACATGGTGATCACCATGACCAAGGCCGGCTACCTGAAGCGCACCAATCTGACCTCATACCGTGAGCAGAAGCGCGGCGGGCGTGGGTCCTCCGGCGGCAAGCTCCGCGAGGAGGACATCAACACCCGGGTCTTTGTGGGCAGCACGCACGACTTCCTGCTGTTCTTCACCGACCAGGGCCGCGTTTTCCACGAGAAGATCTACGACCTGCCGGAAGCGGGGCGCGACGCCAAGGGCACGCACATCCGCAACCTGCTGCCCGGCCTGCGCGACGACGAGAACATCGCCAGCGTGCTGAGCGTGAAGAGCTTTGAGGAGAGAGGCTGCTTTATCTTCGCCACCCGCAAGGGCGTGGTCAAGAAGACCATGATCACCGACTACGGCAATATTACCTCTGCGGGACTAATCGCCATCAACCTCCAGAGCGACGACGAGTTGATTGGCGTGGGTATTGTGCAGGACGACGATCACGTGGTGCTGGCGACGCGCAACGGCAAGGCCATGCGCTTCCAGAGCGCTGAAGTCCGTGACACCGGACGCGCCACTCAGGGCGTGATTGGCATCCGCCTGCGCGAGGGCGAGGACGACGCGGTGGTCAGCATGGCCCTCGTTCCGGGCGGTGACGACACCAGCGAACTGCTCTCCGTCAGCGAGTGCGGTCTGGGCAAGCGGACCCCGGTGGGCGACTACCCGGCCAAGGGACGCGGCGGCATGGGCGTGATCACGCTGGACGTGACCGATAAGACTGGCCGGCTGGTCACGCTGGCGCGCGTTGCGGGCGACGAGGAGCTGATGGTCCTGACCGAGAAGGGCACAGTCATCCGCACCCGTGTGGAAGAAGTGCGCGTCACCGGACGCAACGCCCAGGGTGTCAAGGTCATCAACATCGGCGACAAGGACAGCGTGATTAGCGCCTTCCCGATCCGCCGCGAGGACGAGGTCTGATTCGACAACCGTTTGACCTTGAGAGTTAACTCCCAATTTACAGAGAAGGAATAGAACAGGCGTCCGGAGCACAGGCTTCGGGCGCTGTCTTCACTACCAGCTCCTGATTATGGTGAGTAAAGATTCGTTCAGGTCACGTAAGTACGCCACCTAGCGGACTTCTTTAATTTCCAAAGAAAAACCGCAGATGAACTGGGAGTGAGAGTTCATAGAGGACTGCGATCGGTGGTTTTGGCGTTCAGAGCGAGTCTTCCAGAGATCAGGTCCACGGCAGTGTTTGTCAGCTAAATGCTGTTTAAAGAAACAAAAGTGTTTACAAAATTGTAGAGATAGGTTACACTGTAAGCACGTCGGGAATGGCCCCGACCTCCCTATCTCCCCAGACCGCCTCAGGAGGCGACCACAATGACCCAGACCCAACTGAACTCCGCTGCCCGCACCTTCGTCGACACTGTGACCTACCGCCCCGGCGCTGTGATCCTGTATCCCGGCAAGAGCGACATGCTGTACCGCGTTGCTAGTGGGCTGGTGCGCGTCCATACCATGGACGATGACGGCAACGGCCTGACCCTGCGCTACGTCAAACCTGGTGAGTACTTCGGCGAGGAAGCTCTGGCCGGCGTGAACCGGGCATACTTCGCAGAGGCGGTGACTGACAGCAGCATTGACGTGATCAACCCCGCCTTGATGAGCGCCGAGGATAACCTGGTCGTGACCACCCATCTGGTCAAGACGCTGGAACGCGCTTACGAGAGCATCTACCGCCTGGTGGGCAAGCGCTTGCGCGCCCGGATCGCTGGCGAGCTGCTGGAGCTGAAGGACACCGCCCTGGCCACCCAGACGGAGAACGGCGAGACCATGATCTACGCCACCCATGACGAACTGGCCGCCGCTGTCGGCAGCGTGCGCGAGACCGTCACCAAGGTGGTGGGCGAGCTGAGCCGCGAGGGCGTGATCAGCGCGGGTTACGGCAAGATCACCCTGAAGAACGAGAAGGCTCTAGCGACTATCGCCGCTGCATAAGCTTTCTAACAGTAGCGCCGCTCCGGAGATCTCCGGAGCGGCGTTTTCTTATTCCTCAGCCGTTGACCCGATGGTCCAGGCGACATAGCACGCGACACCTCGGAGGTGCGCTGGCCCTTCCGATTCTCGAAATAGAAAAGCTCTCTCCGTAGGGAAAGGGCCAGATGTGAGGTCACTGTCAGGCCATCGGCAATTCGATCATCCCCGTTCCGCCCTCTTCGCTCTTCCCCTCCATTCTTGCTGTCACGGCCAGCCCGGTGGGTGTCTGTGCCAGCCCCCCTTCTGCCGTTTCGCGCAGTTCGGCGGGCATCATGCGGCCTACAGAGGCCATGGCCCCCAGGACCTCGTCAGGGGGAATAAACGATTCCAGTTGCGCCAACGCCAGCTGCGCCGCGCTGACGGCATGGACGGCGTAGAAGGCATTTCGGCTGACGCAGGGCACCTCCACGTAGCCGCCCACCGGATCACAGACCAGACCAATGGTGTTCATCAGGGCCATGCTGGCCGCCTGAACGGCGGCGCGGGGCGTGCCTCCCAGCAATTCGACAACAGCGGCAGCAGCCATGGCGGCACTGGAGCCGATCTCGGCCTGACAGCCGCCCGCCGCGCCGGAAATGAACATCCGCTTGCTGATAGCCTTGCCCACGCCAGCGGCCAGAATCATGGGATCGACCAGTCTGTCGTCGGAGATGCCCAGGTGGTCGGCCACGCCCAGGAGCGCGCCGGGAATGGTCCCCGCACTGCCCGCCGTGGGCGCGGCGACAATGCGGCCCATGCGCGCATTCTCCTCGTTGACGGCCATAGCGTAAGCCTGCACGCGACGGATCAGGGGAGCATTCAGGGCGTCCGGCGCTTCCCATAGGCCCTTAGCGTTCCAGCCCACCATGCCGGTGATGCTTTTGGCACTGCTGTTCAGCCCGCGCTCAATGCTGTCGCGCATTTCGCGGATGCGCCGTGCCATCTCATCGCGGATATCCTGCGGCTCCAGCCCGGTCTCCTGACAGTCGCGCTCCAGCACCCAGGCTGAGGCAGGAGCAGGTGCATTCATCAGGGCTTCAAGGGTCGTCATGGCGTCCACCTCCAAGGCGGCAAAAGGCGAGGCGGCGTTGAGAAAAGCGTTCAGGACAGTCTAACGCGCGGGGCGAAGTCCTCTAGGCATCTGCACCACTTTCGTCCGGCCTCCAGAGACAGGTGTGAACAACCGATCCCCACCCGTGAAGCTAGCCCAGACGGGGCCCCCTGATCCGCCAAGAGCGTCTGCGGGCGCCACTAACGATGTCGGCCTCTACCTCTACCCCCAGCGCCGCTCCATCAGGTCCCACTTGGCCTCCCAGATCTGTGCCGGAATGGTGTCCGGATTCAGCAGCCCATGCAGGTCACGTTCGTTCAGCTCAGCGTATTCGCCCACATCCAGATTGCCGAGCCAGTACCCACCCACGCGGTAGCGCATCAGGCGGCCCACCGGGTGGCCGATAGCCTCCAGCATGCGGCGCACCTGACGCTTGCGCCCCTCGCCCAGCGTGATAAATGCGCCGTCAGTCGCAGGCGTGGCGCTAATCGCAGTGGCCAGACCGTCTTCCAGCATCACACCTTTCAGCAGTTGATCCAACTCAGCCTGCGTCGGCGGCGCGTCGCCATGCGTCCATGCGCGGTAGGCCTTTTCGTGGCCGTAGCGCGGGTGGGTTAGGGTCAGCGTGAGGCCGCCGTCGGTGGTCAGCAGCAGCAGCCCCTCGGAATCCCGGTCCAGCCGCCCGATGGGATGCAGGCCGGGAACGTTCGGCATGGCGTCGAGCACGTTCTTCCGCCCGTACTCGTCGCTGGCAGTGGTCACGTAGCCGCGCGGCTTGTACAGGGCGTAGGTGATTTTTTGCACCGCCCCCGTATCCAGCAACTGCCCATCGAGCCGAATGTCGTCGGCATCCGTGACCGTCTGGCCCAGGGAAGCCACCACACCGTTGACCTGAACCCGCCCCGCCCTGATCAGCTCCTCTGCGGCGCGGCGCGAGGCCACCCCGGCGCGGGCCAGCCGCTTTTGCAGTCTCTCGGCGCTCATTGCTCCACCTTAACGGGCGCGCGGAGTCGGGAGGGGGCCGAGAGAATGGCAGCCACCGCCAGCAGCAACAAGATGCCCGACAACACCAGCATCAACGTCTTGACAGCTGGGGGCAGAGCGTCGCTGCGGAGGGCAGCGGGGAGCAGCGCCGCCACGGTCAGCAGGTTGCCCCCCACCAGCCCACCGACTTTGACCCGGTCCGGCCCAAAGCCTGCGGCCACCTGAAAGGCGCCCCAGGCCAGCACCAACCCGCCCGACACACGCGGCAGCCACAACGGTGAAACGCCCAGTGTCCCCGCCAGCGAGGACGGCAGAAAGTACAACAGCAGCCCCAGCGGAATGAACAGCAGGGCGGTCAACCAGAACGAGGCACGCAGCACGCCCGGTAGTGTAAGGGGTCAGGGACGGTGAAGCCGGGGCGCCAGGACTCAAATTTCTCTGTACCAGCATGACGTGTGACAAGCAGGAACTCTTTGCCCAGTCCGATTTCGCGCCATAGACGCATGAGGCGCTCCTGGGCCAGATGAACCGCGAGTGCGACAGAGATTCAACTGGAACGCTGCGACAAGCCCGGGAGCGGCCCATACACCCATCCCTCCGCCGGAACCTGGGAGGGTGTGGAGGGCAAGCCGGACTCCGGCACGGTACCAACCGATGGTCAGCCGATGGCGGCGCAAGAAATGGGCAGCGTAGTCCCACTCATTCCCACGCTCTACCATCTGCCGCATGCCCGTGATTGCCGTCGACAAACCGCTGCATCTGACCTCGCACGACGTGGTGAACCGCGCCCGCCGTGCCCGCAAGACCAAACGGGTGGGCCACACCGGCACCCTGGACCCGCTGGCGACGGGAGTGCTGGTGCTGGCCGTGGACGACAGCACCAAGGTGGTGCAGTTCATGGAGGCTGACAGCAAGGACTACCTGGCCTGGATCAGTCTGGGCGCGGGCACGCCGACGCTGGACGCCGAGGGCCCATTGAACGAAACGGTGGAGGTTACAGCACTGGACGCCAACGAAATCCGGGGCGTGCTGAGCCAATTCACTGGCCCCCAGAAACAGGTTCCCCCCCAGTACAGCGCCATCCAGGTGGGCGGGCAGCGGGCCTACGCGGTGGCACGGGCCGGGGGTGAGCTGGCGTTGCCCGCACGCGACGTGACGATTCACTCGCTGGAGTTGCTAGGTGTTTACCCCTGCGTCCAGGCTGCGCCACGGACCTTTGATCCGCAGGGCTGGAATCCCGCCGAGACGGGGCTGATCTTCACCCTGCCGGAGGCGCTCGGAGAGTTTCCCACCCTGCTCCTGCGCGCCAGTGTAGGCAGCGGCACCTATCTGCGCTCGCTGGCGCGGGATGTGGGCGCAGCCCTGGGTTTGCCTGCCCACCTGTCGGGGCTGGTGCGGACGCGCGTGGGCCGTTACAGCCTCGCCGACGCGGTCCGGCTGGAGGACCTGGAAACGGCTTTCGGCCTGAGTGACCTGGACGCGCTGGACTTTCCACACATTGAGGCCGACGGGCAGCTCGCCCGGGAACTGCGCCAGGGCAAGCGCCCCCAGCGTCCCGAAGTGGGACGGCATGTGGTGACCCTGGGCGGCGAGCTGGTGGCCGTGGTGGACGGTGACGGCGAGCGGTTGAAGGTGGTGCGGGCCTGGGCGTGACAGGGCAGCTTGCCCTCAGCCCTAATGGGCCGGTGCCAGTTCCGCCCGCACCGCTCCGATACCTTCCAATCCGCCCGCAATCCTGACCAGCAACTCGTCTTGCAATGCGGGGGCAATCAATTGAATGCCCACGGGCAAACGCTTGCCGTCCACCTCCTCAAACCCGGCGGGGACGCTCAGGGCAGGCAGGCCCGCAAGATTGACGGCCACAGTGTCCACGTCGGCGGCGTACATGGTCAACGGATCGTCCATCTTCTCGCCCAGGCGGAAGGCTGGAAAAGGGCTGGTGGGTGTGACTAGGACATCGAATTGTCCGAAGGCGGCGCTGAACTCATTGGCAATCAACCTTCGCACGCGAGTGGCCTTGCTGTAATAGGCATCGTAGTAGCCGCTGCTCAGAGCGTAGGTGCCGATCATGATCCGGCGCTGGACTTCGCGCCCAAAGCCGCGCTCACGGGTTCGGGTCATGCTGCCCAGCACGTCGCCGCCCGGTTCCCGGGTGCCATAGACCATGCCGTCGTAGCGGGCCAGGTTGCTGCTGGCCTCGGGCATGGAGATCAGGTAATAGGTGGCGATGGCGTGCTTCAGGGCGGGCAGGCTGACCTCACCCACGCTGGCGCCCGCACCGCGCAGGGCGTCCAGTGTGGTGTTCAGGACGGCGCTGACCCCTGCCGTGTTGCCACCCAGACTTTCCGTGATCACGCCCACACGCAGACCGCGTAGGGCTTCAGGGGTCCCAGCAGCGAAGGCGGGCGGCGCGTCCACGCTGGTGGCGTCGCGCGAGTCATGTCCGGCGATGACGTTCATGATCAGCGCCAGATCGGCGGCGCGGCGGGTCAGGGGGCCAATCTGATCCAGGCTGCTGGCATGGGCCACCAGACCGTAGCGGCTGACCCGCCCGTAGGTGGGTTTCAGGCCGTACACGCCGCACAGCGCAGCCGGCTGACGTACCGAGCCACCCGTATCGCTGCCCAGACTGACGGAGGTCAGGCCCGCCGCCACCACCGCCGCGCTGCCGCTGCTGGTGCCCCCTGTGACCCGCGCCCTGTCCCAGGGATTCAGAGTTGGACCATAAGCGCTGCTCTCGCCAGAGCTGCCCATGGCAAATTCATCCATGTTGGCCTTGCCCACCACCACCGCGCCCGCCGAGAGGAGGCGTTGCACCGCGGTGGCGGTGTACGGACTGACATAGTGTTCCAACATCCGGCTTCCGCAGGTGGTGCGCGTGCCCGTCAGGTTGAGGTTGTCCTTGATGATGACCGGCAACCCGGCCAGAGGAAGAACCTCACCCCCATCCAGACGAGCCTGCACCGCTGCCGCCTGCTCCCCGGCCTGATCGTTCAGGCTGATCAGCGCGTTCAGATCGTTCACCGCCCCGGCGCGGGCACGGGCTGCATCCAGCAGAGTGGCGGGCGTGGTTTCACGGGCCTGTACCGCACGGACGAGTTCGGCGGCAGACGGCGGGTCAGTGGACGGGAGCGACATACCGCGTCAGTGTAGCGGGGGCACGCACGGAAACGGCATCTCCAGCAATGTTGAAATAGTTGGCGCTGGGTTATCAACTGTCTCTGGGCTCCATACTGTGGTCGCTTTGGATCGGTGCAGCGAGACGATGGATCGTCGTCCTCTCGCCTGCTGCAATCCTCACCCACCGATACTCCGCCCCTATGCTGGCGCGTCTGTCCTTTACCTTTACCCACTGTCATAGGTTCCAGAGCAGCATTTGGACCTTTTCTACGTGTCAGTCGATAAATTTGAGGCCACCATCCTGTACACCTGTAGCCTGGCGTCCCCGATCAAAGATGAGATGTTTTATAGAGTTGCGTAAGTGCGGCTGACATATAGTGTGAGCATGCAGGCTGCGGGAGCGCCGAATTGGTCATTTGGCCTGCTGACGGACGTGGGTCGTCAGCGCCAGGGCGGCGTGAATCAGGACGCCGCCCTGGCGCTCAACCTGCCGCATGGCGGCCTGTTCGCGGTGGCCGACGGGATGGGGGGACACGCAGCAGGAGAGCTGGCTGCCAACCTGGCACTGGACGCCCTGAGCCAGCACTATCTGACCCGGCGGTCCCCGCCGCCCATGCGGCTGGCCGAGGCTGTGCAGGACGCCAATGTCGCGGTTTTGCGGCATGCCGTGGGCGAATACGTGGGCATGGGCACCACCCTGATTGCCGCGCTGATCGACCGCGGCGCGCTGCTGATCGCCCATGTGGGCGATTCCCGCGCCTATCTGCTGCGCGACGGCGAACTGTTCCGCCTGACCGAGGACCACTCCTGGGTCAGCGAGCAGGTCCGGCTGGGCCACCTGACCGAGGAAGAGGCCAGGGAGCATCAGTGGCGCAGCGTGGTCAGCAACGCGCTGGGCGGCGAGGAGCGCGTGCGGCTGGAACTGTTCGGCCTGCGGCTCCGGGCCGGAGACCGGGTGCTGCTATGCAGCGACGGGCTGAGCAGCGTGATCAAGGACATAGAGCTGCTGAAACTGCTGGCCCGCCCCCTGGACCCGGATGCCACGGCCCGCTGCCTGGTCGACGCCGCCAACGACGCGGGCGGTCCGGACAACATTACGGTCCTGGTGATCGATGTCCATCAGGACCTGAAGCTACCCGCCTACGATCTGCCCTCCGCCCAACACGGAGGGCCAGATTACGTGGACGTGCTGCTCGGCACGCAGCGGGGCAGCAGCTTGATCACCTACCTGCTGCTGCTGATCGCCTACCTCACGCTGCTGGGCGTCATGCTGATGCCCGCCCATCGTCCGGCACTGGGTGTCCTCGGCACCGCCCTGCTGGTGGGCATTCTGCTGTTCCAGCGACTGGGTCTGGTGCGCCGCGCCAACAGACCGCTGACTGCGCCGAGCGCCATTCTGGCGATGGCTGGGCCGCGCCTGACGTCAACTGCCACCGCCCCGCAGCTCACTCCTGCTCCGAATGCGGATGAGGCAGGCCGGACCGGGCGAGTGCTGAAAGCCGGCACCAGACAGGACCGTGGAAGAACCTGATGATGTGCGGCTCCCTGATCTGTGGGCAGGTATGCTCTGGGCATGAAAGACAAGGTACAGACCGCCGACGCCCCCGCCGCCATCGGCCCCTATAGCCAGGCTATTGTTTTCGGCAATCTGGTGGTCACCAGCGGCCAGATTCCACTGACGCCGGACGGTCAGCTGGTAGAGGGCGGAATCACCGAGCAGACCGAACAGGTCATGCAGAACCTGCGCGCCGTCCTGGGCGCAGCGGGCACCGATCTGGACCGCGTGGTCAAGACGACCGTGTTTCTGGCCGACATGAATGAGTTCGCCGACATGAACGCCGTTTACGAACGTCACTTTCCCGCCCCGGCCCCGGCCCGCAGCACCGTGCAGGTGGCCCGCCTTCCACGCGACGTGCGGGTGGAGATTGAGGTGCTGGCCGAGTTGCACTGAAGCCTCAACCGCCCGGAAAAGCGGCGCCCTGACTTTGGCCTTCTGTCTCCTGGCACTCAGGGCGTCGCTTTTCCGAGCCTGATCGACGGAGCACCAAAGGTCCCCCTCGTTTGTGCCTCAACTCCCGACGCAGAGGTCCCCGGCGTGCCATGCTGCGCCCAATGGTCGTCCTTCCCGTCCGGTTCGAGCGCAGTCCACGCCTCCATCCCATGCTCAGCGAGGAAACCTTTCCCGTGGGCACGCGGGTGGTCGTGCAGGGCAAGCGTGGGCCGGAAGTCGCCACCGTGCGCGGCGAACCCGGGCAGGCGAAGAACAATGAGCGGTACGGAGCGGTGCTGCGCGCGGCTACGCCGGAGGATCTGGATCGCTGGGAAGAGTTGCACCGCACCGGTGAGGATCTGAAGTGGCTGCTGCGCGCGCGCGCGCGTGAGCGTGGACTGGCCGTCAAGCTGGTTGCAGTGGAATTCACGCTGGACGAGAGCCTGGTCACCGTCAGCTACAGCGCCGACGAACGCATCGAATTGACCGGCCTGATCGGCGAGGTGCGCGAACACACCACGGCCCGCGTGAACTTCGCGGCCATCGGCCCGCGCGAGCAGGCGCAGATGATCGGCGCCCTGGGCGCGTGCGGGCGGGGAAACTGCTCCAGCACCCACCTGCAGGACTTCGCCCCAGTCAGCATCCGCATGGCACGTGACCAGCAGCTCCCGCTGAACCCGGAAAAACTGTCTGGGCCGTGCGGCCGGCTACTGTGTTGCCTGCAGTTCGAACATACTCAGTACCAGGAACTGCTGCGCGACCTGCCACGCAAGAACGCCAAGGTCTGCCACACGGGCACCGGCGCGTGCGGCAAGGTGACCAAACTGCACCCGCTGGCCGGAACCGTGGATGTCTACAGTGATCAGGGCATGTTGATGAATGTGCCCGTGGGTGAACTGCGGCGTGCTTCCGAGAACGACGGCAAGGGACCGGCAGGCAAACGCAGCACTGACTCTCCGGAGTGAGGGCAAGGTCCATGGGCCTGCGCCGCCCCGCCTAGGCGGACAGTGGCGCGCTGCCTGACAGGTATTAGACTCCCCGGCATGACCGCATCATCGGACCGGGTTGAGAGCAAATTGCAGGTTCCCGAAAGCGCCGCGAGTTGGGAAGCGTACCGCCCACGCTACGAGGCCCTGCTGGACACTGGATTGACGGCGGCGGACGTCCCGGCATGGTTGTCTCGCTGGAGCGCTCTGAACGCTGAGCTGGGCGAGACCGGGGCCAAGCTGTCCACCCACGCGGATCTCCACACCGACGACGAGGCGGCGCAGGGGCGCTCCCAGGCCTTCGTTGCCGGGGTGATCCCCCCGGCTGCCCGGATGGGTCAGGCGCTGACCGAGAAGTTGCTGGCCGTGCCGGACTACACACCTGCGCCAGACTTCGCCCTGAACTACCGCCGTTTCCGCGACGCCGCCGCGCTGTTCCGCGAGGCCAACGTGGATCTGGAAGTCACGCACGAGCAGCAGAAAAACCGCCATTCGGTGATCACCGGCAATCAGAAGGTCACGCTCAATGGGCTGACCCTGACCATCCCCCAGGCCAGGCAGCAGCTGGATAGCCCGGACCGGGCGGCGCGCAAGGACGCGTGGTGGGCACTGACGGTCAGCAACATGGAGGCCGCGCCCCAGCTCGACGCCGTGATGCTGGACCTGATCCGCACCCGCCAGCAGCTGGCCCGCAACGCCGACGAGGCCAATTACCGCGACTTCCGCTGGAAGCAGCTCGACCGCCTGGACTACACCCCCGCCGACTGCCAGGCCTTCCACGACGCCGTGCGGGAGGAGGCCGTGCCGCTGGCCGGCGAACTCGTGCGGGGGATCGCGCTGGAACTGGGGTTGGACCGCGTGCGTCCCTGGGACTACAACCGCAACAATCTGCTGGACCCCTCGGGTCGGGAGTCGCTGAAGCCGTTCACGACGGGCGACCAATTGCAGACGCTGGCACAGACGGCCTTCGCAGGCCTGGACGCCGATCTGGCCGCCCGTTTTGGGCAGATGCGGGCCAGCGGGCTGCTGGACCTGGAATCGCGCCCCGGCAAGATGACGCATGCCTACTGCCAGTATTTCCCGGTAAACAATGAGCCCTTCGTGCTGATGAATGTGGTGGGTAGTGCCGAGGACCTGCGGGTGCTGTTTCACGAGGTGGGGCACGCCTTCCACGGCTTTTACAGCGGTGATGCCCAGCCGCTGCTGTGGAACCGCTGGAGTCCCATCGAGTTCGTGGAGATTCCCAGCATGGCGATGGAATTCCTGACCCTGGACCATCTGGATCATGTGTTTAACGGTGAGGAACTGGCCCGTTACCGCCGCAACCAGCTTCAGGGAGTGGTGACCTTTCTGCCGTGGGCGGCGCAGATGGACGCTTTCCAGCACTGGCTGTACGCCGAGGCCCCCGAGGATGTAGACATCGCCGCGCTGGATGCCAAATGGCTGGAACTGGACAGGACGTTTCACCCATTCGTCGACTGGGAGGGCATCGACGAGGGCATTCGGGCCAAGAGCTGGCAGTACTACCATATTTTCCAGGTGCCCTTCTACTACATCGAGTACGCGATGTGTTACCTGGCGGCGGTGGGCATCTGGCGTGAAGCCAGAACCGACCCGGCGGCGGCGCTGGAACGTTACAAGGCGGCGCTGCGCCTGGGCAACGCGGCGGGCGTGCCGGAGCTGTACCGCGCGGCGGGGGTGGAGTTCCGCTTCGACCGCGATTACATCAAAGGCCTGATGGAATTCCTGAAAGCGCAACTGGCATAGGACGAGTGCGGGGAACACTCGGCCACAGGCCCCAGCCCTCCCCGCTGTCGGCCAGGAATCTGCCCGCTGCGCCACCGCCGTCTTAGATCAGGCTCCAAAGCGCAATCTCAGGGCACAATGGGCGGAGATGCAGTCCGCCATCCTCCGCACCCTCACGCTGAGCCTCAGTCTGGCCGTTCTCGACACGGCGGCTGGGGCGACACCGCCGAAGCCGTCGCCTGCCCAAGCTCCGGCCACCTGCGTCCTGCCAGCTGGCCCACTCCCCACACGCACACGGGCGGTGTTCGTGCTGGACACCAGTGGCAGCATGCGAGGCATCGGCGACGGACAGGCCAATATCTTCGATGGGGTCCGGACCGAGCTGAACCGCTACGTGCGCACCACGCGGCCTGACCGGGTGGAACTGTTGACCTTCGACGCCGGGCTGCGAACCCGCAAAGGGTTTGACCGGCCGGCTGGAACAGTGCAATGGAACTCTGCGCTTCAGGCCCTCAGCGCGGACGGCAACAACACCTACCTGTACCGCAGCCTGCGCGCCGCCCTTGAGCCCCTGACCGGGAGCGCGCAGTACGTGACCACCGTTTTCGTGCTGACCGATGGCATCGACAACGACGATGTGCGTCCCTTCACGGCGGCCCAGGCGCTGGCGGCTTTTGGCACGCGGGGCCCCTTCGACCGCCTGCATTACGTGGCGCTGGGGACCCGTATTCCTGCCGACGCCCGGCAGGCGCTGATCGACAGCGACTATGCCGACGGCCTGACCGTGCCGCTGGGCCAGGTGCCGCAGTTGGACGGTCCCGGCCTAGGCACCGGCCTGCTGCGGGTGAACAGCGAGGGGGCGTTGCTTGTTCCCCTGGCCGATGGCACACGGGTGGCGCTGGCGACTCCGGACGCCCGAACCCTGCAACTGGCCGAGAACGTGGTCACGAACGGTCAGGTGCAGTTGAGACAGAGTGGTGACGTTCCGTACGGCTCGGCGGCGGCGCTGTGTGCGCCGGCCACAGCGGCGGCGCCCGGCAGCGTGGCCCCCCGGCCCCAGCGCCTGCTGCTGCGCCTGAAGCTGCAGTCCCCCGTGACCCTGTTGAATCCCGGCGCGGACCGGGCGCTGGCCTGGGGCGAGCAAACCGTGCTGCGCTACCGCGCCATCCCTGGCCTGAAGCTGGACGATCTCAAGGTGGACGGTCTTCCGCCGGGACTGGGAGCCGTGGTGTCGCACCTGCCCGGCGCGCGGGAATTCTCCATCCACTTCACCAACCGCTCCCTGGACCCTGGGCAGACCGTCACGCCGCTGCTGGCGCTATCCGGTGGGGCGGAGGAGGTGATGCTTCCTGCCGTTCAGGGGCGCGCGGGAGGCCGGACCCCGTATGCCGCCGTTCCTGTCAGACTCCTGCCAGCGGAAACGGAAGCTGCGAAGGCGCAACCGACGCGAGCAGCGCCGGCTGGGCGGGGGGCCACGTCGGGAGGGGTGTCGGCGTGGCCGTGGGCGCTGGGGCTGGCCCTCGCGGCGGGGGCAGTCATCCTCGCCTGGCTGGTGGTACGGCGGAAACGCACTGGGAAGGTGCCAGGGGCCGGCAGGCAGAGGCCACGCCGTGGGGCGGCCGGAGGTGCCCGCCTGAGGCCGCCGCCCCCCCACGACGAGCCGCCAGCCGTGGAGGGCATCGAGTACGGGGTGGGCCGTGTCCTGTCACTGGTGGCCGCTGGTGGCGAGGTGACCCCCGTGCCCATCCCGCTGGGCGGTCCCTTCGATCTGGGGCAGCTGGCCCGCGTGCCGCACCTGAGCGGTCTACGGGCCGAGCAGCACCGCGACGGCCTCAAGATTCTGCGGGTGCCCGTCGACCTGGAGGTCAGCCAGGGCGCGCGGCTGGTGGAGGCGGGGGATGTGGTGCGCCCCGGCGCGCTGCTGGGCGTCGCCGTGGCGCGGGCAGGCCGCGCGCCCCATCTCCCGTTGGGCGCCCTGGCCGGCCTGGGGCTGCCCCTGACCCTGCGCCACGACGCCGCCAACGTGCGGGCAGCTGGCCCCTACGGCCAGCACACAGTCACCCTGCCCGCAGGGCAGAGCGATCTGGGGGCCGCCTTCGGCGCCCCTGTGCTGGGCGGCCTCAAGGTGACCCTCAGCGGCCCCAACGTCCTGCTGGTGGAGGTGCCCATCGGCCTGCGCCTGCGCCGCAGCGGCGAGACCGCCCCGTTACAGCCCGGCAGCTACCTTCCGGATCTGACGTTGGTTGACCTGCCCGAAGGGGCCTGAGGACCGGCCCACACCGGTCCCAGCCAGAGCTGGTGTCCCCTTGCAGTCCTGCGCGCCGCCGCCGCGCTACGCTGCTGCCTATATGGAACTGCTCCGCGCCATTCACGGCTACCAGTTCGGCTCGTCGCTGGCCCTGCTGTTTCCCACACCCTACGCCCTGTCCACGCTGATCCTGCTGGTCTGGAGCATCGCCCCGGCGCTCAAGGGCATGGTCAGCCGCTCGTTTCTGGTGTGGTTGCGTGTGGTCTGGGTGCTGACGCTCATTCCGGTGGCGACGGGTGTGATCCTGGCCCTGGGCGGCGCGAAGGTGCCCAGCGCAGTCAACGTGGGCGGCGGCCTGACCAAATACGGCCTGCCTTACGACTCCAGCCGTGACCTGGAACACTGGATGTACTCGGCCTTCGCGCTGCTCAGCCTGTACGTGATTGAGGTTCTGGTGCGGGGGCGAATGATCGAGCACCGCACGGGCCTGAAGTTCCTGCCTGTCGTCACCCTGTTCTTGTATGGCGTCGCCTACATGATCGGAAGGGTGGCTGTATTGCCGGGGAGCACTCCAGGCTCTTAAGACACTGGGGCTGTGTAGACGGCGAAGTGCGAGCGCCACAGCGGCCGTTCAATCAGCGCACAACGGTCCAGGTGCCCAATAGGAAAGCCCCTAGTAGCCTGTTCGCGCAATTCAGGCGCGACGGCATGGGCGTCGAAGCCGTTTCGTTTTAAAGCCGAACCAGCCCTCACACTTAGCTGTGCTCATCCGCTGACCACGCCAGTGTGTTCATCTGGAACGTCCATGCCGCTCCGTCATCTCTTCTTCATTTTTCTGCTACTGACTGGGTCAGCCTTCTCGGCCACCAACATTTCGCCGTCCCGTACCGTCACCGTGCGTTCCGGCGACACCCTGTACAAGCTGGCCACGCGCGCCGGGCTCAGCGTGGCTCAGCTCAAGGCGGCCAACGGCCTGAAGAGCAACACCATCCGGGTGGGGCAGGTGCTGAAACTGAGCAGGGCGGCGGTCATTCCCATGCCTCCTATCCGCGTGCCGGTCACCAGACCGACCGCCGTGACCTACACCGTCCAGCGCGGCGACTTCCTGAGCAAGATTGCCGCGAAATATGGGGTCAGCGTCGGCGCGCTCCAGGCCGCCAACCACATCAGTGGCACGCTGATCACGCCGGGGCAGCGTCTAAAGATTCCGGCGCGCGGCGCGGCCCCTCCCCCCCGCCCCACCACCGAAGTGCGGACGCTATACACCTATGTCCATGTCCATGCCGGAGAGACGGCAGCCAAAATCGCCCACAAGTACCGCATCAGCGTGGATCAACTGCGCCGGTTGAACGGGCTGTCCAGCTACAGATACATTATGCCGGGCATGAAAGTCCTGGTTCCGTCGCACGTTCCGGTGCCGATTCCTCCCCAGCCGCAGGGGAGGGCGGCCAGCCACAAGCAGCTGCGGCCACTGAATATTCCGGTGCAGATCATCAACGTGGATCTGCGCTACCGCAACGTGCTGATCGCGCCTGTGCTGCCCGGCGGCAGCCTGAGGTTTGGTTCCGGCGCGCGAGTCAGCCAACTGGCCCGCTCCAGCGGCGCGCAGGCGATCATCAACGGCTCTTACTTCCACCCTCACAGCTACGCTCCCGCCGGGGACATCGTGATGCAGGGGCGTATGCTGACCTGGGGCCGCATCCCGCAGGCGCTGGCCATCACCCCCGACAACCGCGCCGCCATTCGCCCCAGCACCACGGGTCTGCTGCGCGTGCCGCTGGATAGCGCATGGCACGGCATGGAGACCGTGATCGCCACCGGGCCACGGATTCTGAAGAACGGGCGGGTGCAGCGCCAGTACAACAGCGCGTTCCGCGATCCGGCCCTGTTTGGCCGCGCCGCCCGCAGCGCCATAGGGCTGATCAGCAACCGCGATCTGGTGATGGTCAGCACCAGGGCGCGCCTGACCACCACTGAGATGGCCAAGGTCATGGCCCGACTGGGGGTCAAAGAGGCCCTGCTGCTGGACGGCGGCAGTTCCACCGGACTGGCCTGGAACGGCAAACCCGTGCTGGACAGCGTCCGCAAGGTCAGCTACGGCATAGGGGTGTTTACCGAATACACCGGGCGGCGTTACATCCGCTGAGAAGAAGACTGGGATGAGAGCCGAGGCCCGAACCTTCTGCGTCCCGCCCCGCTCTACGCCGCCTGCTCCAGGGCACTGAACAAGCAGTCAGTCACAAGTCACACGGCCCAAAGGGGCGAAGAAACGCCCTCAAGAACATCTCTGGACAACAAAAATGTGTCCTGGCCAGGGCGGAGAATTCCTACGAGCGGTCATTTGGACAAATGCTCTAGCATGACGGGATGATCCTTTGCCGTCTTGCTCTCCCCAGGTTCCAGGCATGAAGCCCGAACAGGTCCAGTCCCAGATCACCCGTGTCCTCAGCGAGGCGATCAGCGGTCTGCGTGATCCGCGCGTGCCGCTGATCGTGACCGTCGAGCGCGTGACCCTGACCTCAGACTTCAGTCTGGCGCGTGTGTACGTCAGTGCTCTGGGGGCCGACATGCCCGACTTGCTCGAGGCCCTGGATCACGCGCGCGGCCACCTGCAACGGCAGGTTGCTCAGCAGGTGCGCATGCGCCGCACGCCCACGCTGGAATTCCGCGCGGCCGAGGACAACCTGCTGTGAGCGTCTCCATCCAGACCACCATCCGGGTGCGCTACGCCGAAACCGACATGATGGGCGTCGTCCATCACGCCACCTACCCGGTGTGGTTCGAGGTGGGACGCACGGACCTGATGCGCGAGCTGGGGCTGCCGTACACCGAGATCGAGGCGCGCGGCTATTACCTGATGCTCTCGGGCCTAAACGTGGAGTATCGCCGCGCCGCACGCTACGACGACGAACTGACCGTAACCACGCAGATCTCGGCCATTCGCAGCCGCACCGTCACATTCATCTATCAGGTTCTGCGCGGCGAGGAACTTGTGGCGACCGGAGAAACCCGCCACATCACCACCGACAAACAGTATCGCCCGGCCCGCATGCCGGAGGACGTGCTCAAGGCGCTGGGCGGCTAGCCCCGGTGAGCACCCATCAGTCCAAGTAGTCCCGCGCCCGGAGGTGGCTGGCGCGGAGGTTGAAACGTTCGGCATACTTGACCCCGGCCAGCCGTCCGGCCCCCGCGCGGCCCTCGCGGAACAGTTCGTCCGTCCACTGCCACTTGTAGAAATCCCGGTAGTACGAGGCGATGGCCGCCGCCGTCTCCAGCGTGTCCCCGATGTTCACGAAGACTTCGGGATAGGGGCTGGCCGGGGCGAAGTACTGATAGAAGCGGATCGGATCGCGCCACGCTTCCAGGCGGCGCACGTCCTCACCGCTCTCCACGGCGTCGTCGCCGCTCAGATCGGGGGCCGGGGGCATGGCCTGACCGTCACCCTGCTCGTTGACGATCTTGGGAATGCGGGCCAGCGTGATCGCGTCGAAGGCGATTTTGGCCGTCATGCGGTGATCGGGGTGCGGATGATCGTCGCTCCAGGTGATGACGGCGTTGGGCCGGAAAGTGGCGTACAACCGGGCCAGTTGCAGCGCCTCGTTGCGGCCCCCAGTCATGCGGCTGTCCCCCATGTCGAAGAAGTGGTATTTCGCGCCGATCCTGTCGGCCACCCATGCTCCATGCTCGCGCCGGATACGGGTCACCTCCTCGTGTGAGGTATCGCCGAACTGGCTGGCAAGTTCGCCCAGCGTCGTCCAGACCAGCATGATCTCGTCGCCGCGCGCCGCGTGCTTCGCCAGCGTGCCAGCGCAACCGATCTCGTCGTCAGGGTGGGCAAACACAGCCATGATTCGCATGGGGCACAGAATAGAGCCATCCCAGGGGCCGGGGCGCTCAGCGCACGAAGCGGATGCTCAGGGGGTAGTGGTAGGGCTGGCCGGAGCTGACCCGCACCACCGCCACGATCATAAAGATGAAGGGGATAATGCTTAGGAGCAGCAGCAGCGGCACGAAGAACACAAAGAAGGCCGCAAAGGTGCCCAGAAAGGCAAAAATGCCAAGATCTTCCGAGCCTGCTGCCGTGCCCAGCGCCCCGCCGATGACCCCCAGACTGAACAGGGCGAAGGCCAGCACGCCGATGACGACGCCGTAGACCCACATGCTCAACTGAAAATTGAGCGCCTCCTTACCCTGCTGGTTCAGCGCGGGGCTGCGGTCCCGCAAGGCCAGCCACGCCACCAGCGGTCCCAGCACGTTGCCCAGGGTGGGCAACAGGAAGCCCGCCAGCGGCGACAGGTGGACCAGCACCGCCGGGGTGCGGTCCGCCTCGGGGATGGCGAGGACAGTGGGGCTCATGCTTGACCCTTCATGCTTGACACTACGCAGCCTGGCTGCCTACAGTTCCGGGCGTGACGCGCCCCCGAACCTCATTCCCCAAGACTGCCGCCCGCAAGGCGCAGGACAAGGCGCGCGATCTGCTGCCGCTGAAAGCGGGCATCCAGCCCACCGTTCCGGTTGCCGGAAATGTGGTGGACCTGTTCAGTGACGGCGCGTGTGACACGGCCGCGGGACACGGCGGCTGGGCCTGCATCCTGCGCGCTGGGGAGCATGAACTGGTCCTGAGCGGCAACGAGGAGGGCACCACCAACAACCGCATGGAACTGCGCGGCCTCCTCGAAGGCCTCCAGAGCCTCAAGCGGCCCTGCCAGGTGCGCGTGATCACCGACAGCCAGTACCTGCGCAAGGCCTTCACCGACGGCTGGATTCTGAACTGGCAGCGCAACGGCTGGAAAACGGCGGGCAAGGAACCGGTCAAGAATCAGGATCTGTGGGAAGCGTTGATCGAGCAGGCCAGGACACACGCCCTGACCTTCGTGTGGGTCAAGGGCCACGCCGGGCACGGCGAGAACGAGCGGGTAGACGAACTGGCCGTGCAGGAACGCAAGAAACTTCGGGCGAGGTGAGGGCTGTGGACGGCGCGGAGTGGCTGACCACCCTGCAACGCACCTGTGCGCCGTCCGGGGAGCTGGCGGCAGACGTGGACGCCCTGTTCGCCGCGCATAGCCGGGGGATCACCCGCGAACACGTTCCGCGTGTGGCCCGGGAAGCAGGCAGGCTGGCCCAGCGTTTCGATGTCGATCCTCACCACGCAGAGATTGCGGCGCTCCTCCACGATGTAGGCGGCATCGTCTCCGGCGCGAAGATGCCAGCCCTGTGCGAGAGTCTGGGACTGCCTATCGTGCCAGAAGAACGTCAGGTGCCCATGCTCCTGCACGCCAAGCTCAGCGTGATGCTGGCCCGCGAACTGTATGGGGTGACCGACGCGGGCATCTTGCAGGCCATCCGGTTTCACACGACCCTGCACGCCCAGCCCACGCCGCTGGACATGGTGGTCTTTCTGGCCGACAAGCTGGAGTGGGACCAGGGCGGCGTTCCCCCGTACCACGCCCAACTGTGGAGCGCACTGGAGCAGGGCCTGGAGGCAGGGACACACTGGTTCCTGGGCTGGATGGCCTCGCCGCAGGCCAGATTGCTGATCCCCCACCCTGATCTGCGGGCGGCCTGGAGAGCTTTCGGGATCAGCGCTCCAGACTGAGAGTGCAGAAGAACCTGCGCCGCTCTCCCCTGTTTGGGGCATTCCGCACCTCAAACCCGCCCCGCCTGTAAAAACCCACCGCATCCTCGTCCGTCTCCGCCGTCAGCTGGGAGAGTCCGAGGGACGCGGCAATGCCACGCAGAAGTTCGTGCCCGAAGCCGCGCCCAACCTGATCCAGCCGGGTGCCGATGTGGAGGACTTCCGCCTCAGGGCCGGCCACCCGCAAGCCTGCCGCACACACCGGTTCGCCGCCGACCATCCAGACGAACACTTTGCGATCTGCTTCCGTGCGGTATGCCTCCAGCGCACGGACCATTCGCTCCGGATCAGGAAACATGGCCCGGCCCAGCAGGGCGGCGATCTCAGGGGTCAGGATGGGGGCGGAGCACAGCACGGGCCCATTGTGCATGGCGTCCCGCAAGTTGTCGCTCAGTCGCGCAGCCCTGCGTCGCCTTGTGGACTCCGTGGCAGGCAGCGGACGCCCTACGCGCAGGAATGCCTGACATGACGTGTGGGGCGGTGATTCCCCTTCTCTGTGACCATCCGTTCGCTTCCACTTGACTTCTCATCCCCAGCGGCTTACCTTAAGATCGTCCTTAATGTAACGTTTTCAACCCCGGCACCTGGCTGTGGCCGCCCCCGCATTCCATGAGTTTCTGTCCGTTGTTGTGCAGCTGTCCCCCTCCTTGAATCCCTGAGAGGCGTGATGCGCGAAACCACCACTTCCCTATCCTCAATTGGCCCACGCGGCGCGGGAATCCGCGAGGTGGCGCGGCTGTCGGGGGTGTCGATTGCCACGGTGTCGAGGGTCTTCAACGACGCCGCCTCGGTCAGTCCGGAAACGCGGCAACGGGTGCTGGAGCGCGCGGAGGCGCTGGGCTACGCGCCGAGTTCACTGGGCCGCAACCTGGTGCGCGGGCGCAGCGAACTGCTGGGGCTGATCGTGCCGAACGTGTCCTTTCCCCTGTACGGCGAGATGATCGGCGGCATCGAGGCCGTGCTGGGCGAGCAGGGCATGAGCATTCTGCTAGCGTCCAGCCACGACGACGCAGGCAGCGAACTCACGGCGACGCAGCACCTGCTACGGCACGCGGTGGACGGCGGCATCGTCATCAATTCGCTTCTAGAAAGCTCTCCACCTGCCCTGCGCGCGGTGAAGTGGGTTCAGATCTCTCCCGAACACGCTGGGCTGCCGTTCCGGGTGGAGCTGGACAATGCCGAGGGGGGACGGCTGGCCGCCCTTGAACTGTTGCGTGTGGGCCGACGGCAACTGGCCTACCTGGGTGCCCCAGGCCGTGAGAGTCAGGAGCGGGAGCGGGGCTTTGCGGAGACACTGGGCCAGGCAGGGCTGACGTACCGCCGCGCGGAAGGCGATTACTCCGAACGTTCAGGGACGTGGGCCGCCGACACGCTGCTGGAGGGCGGCGGTACACCAGACGCCATCTTCGTGGCCGGTGACCTGATGGCGGCGGGCGTCCTGCGCGCCCTGCACCGACGCGGCCTGCAGGTGCCCGGCGACGTGGCCGTGGTGGGCTTCGACGACGCCGTGATCGCCTCGCTGCTGTACCCACGTCTGACCAGCGTCCGGCAGCCCGCCCGCACGATGGGCGCGGCGGCGGCAGAATTGTCGCTGCGCCTGATCGCCGGTCTGAACGCTGAATCGGTGACCTTTGCGCCGGAACTGGTGCGGCGTGAGTCCACCGGCCCACCATGACGCGCCCACACGTTCCAAGTCGGTTCAGCGGCCCCTCGCCCCTTTTCGTACCGGAGGAATCCCATGAAAAGCAACGTCAAGACCATCATCTCGCTTGCCCTGATCGTGACCGCCGCCCTTGGCAGCGCCGCCCATGCGCAGAACCCCAAGTCCACGTTCACCATCGTGCGCTCGACCCAGTGGGGGGCGGAGAACTACAACCCTTTCGTGCCCGGCGATCAGCACCTGCTGCCCACCAACTCGGCCATTTACGAGAGTCTGTTCTTCGTCAACTCGATCAACGGCAGGGTCACCCCTGTGCTGGGCACCAAATACGCCTGGAGCAAGGACAACAAGACCCTGACGGTGACCACCCGGCCCAATGTCAAGTGGACGGACGGCCAGGCGTTCAGCGCAAATGACGCCGCCTTCAGCTTCAATTACCTCAAGGCCAATCCGGCCCTGGACACCAACGGGCTGTGGAAGGGCGGCCTGAGCGCGGTCAAGGCCACCAATCCCAGTACCCTGGTCTTCACTTTCTCTGCGGCCAACACGCCGATGTTCCAGTTCATCGCCAACACCCCCATCGTGCCCCAGCATCTGTGGAAGGATGTCAAGGATCCCAGCACCTTCGCCAACACCAAGCCGGTGGGCACCGGGCCGTTCGTGGCCGACAGCTACAGCCAGCAGGCGCTACGGGTGCTGAAGAACCCCAACTACTGGATGCCCAACCAGCCCTACGTGGACGCGCTGGTGTGGGTGGCCACCAGCAGCAACGACGCGGCCCAGCTCAAGCTGCTGAGCGGCGAGGCCGACTTTGGTTACGTGGGCATCTCCGATCCCAAGGCCTACGCCGCCAAGAGTAAGGACGCCAGCTACTGGTGGCCCACCAACAACATCAATTTCCTGTACTTCAATACGGTCAAAGCGCCGTTCAACGACGTGAACTTCCGCAAGGCCGTGGCCGCCGCCATCGACACCAAGGAGGTCGCGCAAAAAGCCTATGCGGGCGCAGTTCCAGCGGCCAACCCCGCCGCCATCTTCCCCGGTCAGCAAAAGCAGTGGCTGACCGCCGCCGCCAAGCCCACCTTCGACGTGGCCGCTGCCGACAAGGCTCTGACGGCCGCCGGGTACAAGAAGGACAGCAGCGGCAACCGCCTGGGCAAGGACGGCAAGGCGCTGCCCAGCTTCAAGATCCTGGTGGGCGCGGGCTGGACGGACTTTATTACCATGGCACAGGTGATCGGCAACAACCTCAAGAAGGTGGGGATCAACACCAGCATCGACCAGCAGGCGTGGGGCAGCTACTCTGGTGGCCTCCAGACCGGCAGCTACGACATGGGCATCAGCTGGGGCTGGGGCAATGGCTCGACGCCCTTCTATACCTTCAACGCCGCCTTCAATCCGGACTTCTCGGCTGCGGTGGGCAAGACGGCCCCCAGCAACCTGTCGCGCTACACCAATCCGGCCATCACCAGCGCCCTGAAAACCTTCCGCACCACCAGCGACCAGGCCACGCAGCAAAAGGCCATCTCCACCATCGTCAGCACGGTCATGAAGGATCAGCCCTGGGTGCCGCTGACGGACCGGGTGAACTTCGGCCTGTTCAACACCAGCAAATTCACCGGCTTCCCCAGCGCCGAGAACCCCTACAACGATTCCTCGCCCGACGACACCAACGGCGCGCGGCTGCTGTACCTGAACGTCAAGCCTAAGTAAGGCTGCGGGAGGAGGAGGGAGAGCGGCGCGATGCTTTTCCCGCTCTCCCCTTCCGTTCTGGCAATAGGCGGTTTAACGTGGCGGTTTTTCGTTCCTGCGTTCCCGGAATGACCGCCCCTCGCCGCCGATCCGAGGAGGTCAGCATGCTCTATCTGCTCAGAAAACTGGGCATTTTCGTCTTTACCCTGTGGGTGGCGGCCACCCTCAACTTCATACTGCCGCGCCTGGTGCCGGGCGATCCAGTCAGCGTGATGCTCGCCAAGTACCAGGGCCGCCTTGACCCCTCGGCGGTCGACGCGCTGAAGATCGCCTACGGTCTGAACGATCTGGGCAGTCCGATGTCGCAGTATTTGAGCTACCTGGGGGGCCTGCTGCGCGGCGATTTCGGGCGCTCGATCAGCCTGTTTCCCACGCCCGTGATCGACGTGATCCGTATGGCGCTGCCGTACACGCTGGGGCTGATCGGGGTGACCACCATCATCTCTTTCGTGCTGGGCAGCGCTCTGGGCCTGTACAGCGGCTGGCGGCGTGGGCGGGCCGTGGCGGACAGTCTGACCCCCGCAGCACTGTTTCTGAACGCCATGCCGTACTTCTGGTTCGGGCTGATCCTGCTGTACATCTTTGCCTTTCAGCTCCGGTGGTTTCCGCTGAGCGGCGCGCTCGATCCGTTTCCCGGCAACACCTTCAGCGCGGGGTGGTGGGGTTCGCTGCTGCGGCACGCGGCGCTGCCGGTGTTTACCATTCTGGTCACCTCGGTGGGCGGCTGGCTGATCACCATGCGCAACAACGTGATCAACGTGGCCGGGGAGGACTATCTGGCGTTTGCGCGCGCCAAGGGCCTGACCGAACGCCGCATCATCACCCGCTACGTCCTGCGGAACGCGCTGTTGCCCAGCTTCACCGCCTTCGGGATGGCGCTTGGCTTCGTGGTGGGCGGCTCGATCCTGACCGAGATCGTGTTCTCGTATCCGGGGTTGGGCTTCTACCTGTACCAGTCGGTGACGAATCTGGATTATCCGCTGATGCAGGCAATCTTTTTCTTTATCGCGCTGGCGGTACTGCTGGCCAACCTGCTGGTGGACTTCGTGAACGTCATTCTCGATCCGCGCATCCGCGAGGGCCGGGCGTGAGCGGCCTGCGCCGCTTTCTGGGCCAGCCGCGCAGCGTCTTCGGGGCGGGCTTCCTGTTGCTGCTGCTGCTGGCGAGCCTGTGCGCGCCGCTACTTACACCCTACGATCCGAATTCGCTGGAATTCGCTCCCTTCCTGCCGCTCTCGGCGCAGCACTGGTTGGGCACCACGGCGCTGGGGCAGGACATCTTCGCGCAGTTCATCTACGGCGCGCGTCTGACCCTGCTGGTGGGCTTCGTGGCCGGGCTGATCGCCACGCTGCTGAGTGTCACCTTCGGGCTGGCCGCCGCCTACCTGGGCGGCTGGGTGGACGAGGCCATCAACACCCTGATCAACGTCTTTCTGGTGCTGCCGGGGCTGCCGCTGGTGATCGTGGCCAGCGCCTTCCTGCGCGGCGGGGGCGTGTGGCCCGTCATTTTGGTGATCAGCTTCACCGGCTGGGCCTTCGGGGCGCGGGTGCTGCGGTCCCAGGCGCTGGCCCTGCGCGAGCGCGACTTCGTGCAGGCGGCGGTGGTCGCGGGCGAGGGGCCGGGCCGCATCATCTTCCGCGAGATGCTGCCGAACATGGCCGGCCTCATCGCCGCCAACTTCTTCGGCGCGGCGCTGTACGCCGTGCTGTCCGAGGCCAGCCTGTCGTTTATCGGCGTGGGCGACGTGTCTCTGGTGACCTGGGGGACCATGCTGTACTGGGCGCAGGCCAAGGGCGCGCTGCTGCAGGGTGCGTGGTGGTGGGTGGCGATGCCTGGACTAGGGATCGCCCTGCTGGGCACGTCCTTTGCGCTGCTGAACTTCGCCATTGACGAGATCAGCAATCCCAGACTGGGAGGCAGCAAATTCAGAAAGCCGGCCCGCCACCGGCCCGCCCAGGCAGCGGCCGCGGGCAACCCCGACACCCTCCTGAGCATTCGTGAGCTGAACGTAGGCTACCTGAACCCCGGTCCCACGGTGCGTGCGGTGCGGGACGTGTCCCTGGACGTGCGGGAAGGCGAGCTGCTGGGCCTGGCCGGAGAATCGGGCTGCGGCAAGAGCACGCTGGCCTTCGCCGTGACGCGGCTGCTCGATCCTCCCGGCGCGGTACTGGGCGGCTCGGTGCGCCTGGCCGAACACGATCTGCTGGGGCTGTCCCCTGAAGAATTGAGGCGGGTGCGCTGGAAGGAGTTCAGTCTGGTGTTCCAGGCGTCCATGAACGTGCTGAATCCGGTGCTGAAGGTCCGCGAGCAGGTCTATGACGCCATGCAGGCGCACGGCGTCACGAACAGGCAGCAACTTGACGCCCGTGCCCGTGAACTGTTCGATCTGGTGGGCATTCAGGCCTCCTACCTGGACGCCTACCCACACCAGCTCTCCGGCGGCATGAAACAGCGCGTGGTGATTGCCATCGCACTGGCCCTGGAGCCCAAACTGATCGTGATGGACGAGCCGACCACGGCCCTGGACGTGGTGGTGCAGCGGCAGATCCTGCAGGAGATCAACGACGTGCGCCGCCGCCTGGGCATCAGCATCATCTTCATCACCCATGACCTGTCGCTGCTGGTGGAGATGAGTGACCGGGTAGCGATTATGTACGCGGGCGAGGTGGTGGAGCTGGCCCCCGCGCATCAGCTCTACGCGCACCCGGCCCATCCGTATACGCAGCAACTGATGAACTCGTTTCCACCGATGACCGGGCCGAGAACGCGCCGCAGCGGCATACCCGGCAAGCCGCCATCCCTGAGCGCAGAGATCGTCGGCTGTCCCTTCTTCGAGCGCTGCGCCAGACGCATGCCTGGCGTGTGCGACGTCAAACCCCTTCAGACCTTCACCGTCGCCCAGGAGCAGACGGCGGCCTGCTTTCTGTACGATCCCACGGTCTCGGCCGCGCTCAAGGAACAGACCATCCACGACAGCCCGAACGCCGCCGTAGACCTCAAGCTGGAGGTGAGCCGTGAGCCAGCCCGTAGCGTCAACCTCAACTAACGTTCTGCCTCCCCACGGGACTCCGAACACGCTGGAGATCGTGAATCTCCGCAAAGTCTTCGGGGCACGCGGCCGGTCGGGCGGCGTGGTGGCCGTCAACGACGTGAGCTTCTCCATCGCACGCGGCGAGGTGCTGGGGCTGGTGGGCGAGTCGGGCAGCGGCAAGAGCACTATCGCCCGCCTGATCGCCCGCCTGCATACCCCCACTTCAGGTGAAATCCGCCTGAATGGCCAGCCGGTGCCGCGCCGGCTGGGAGGACGCGCCCTGAAGAAGGTGCGCAAGAACGTCCAGATGATCTTTCAGGACCCGTATGCCAGTCTCAACCCGGTGCATCCGGTGGCCTACACGCTGAAACGGCCCCTCCAGATTCACGGTCTGGCGCGCGGCCATACGGAGGCGGAGGTCAACGCATTGCTGGAACGGGTAGGCCTGTCGCCCGCCAGCACCTACGCTTCCAAACGTTCCTTCGAACTGTCTGGGGGCCAGCGTCAGCGCGTCGGCATAGCCCGCGCCCTGGCTGCCCGCCCCGAACTGATCCTGGCCGACGAGCCGACGTCGGCGCTGGACGTCTCGATCCGTCTGGACGTGATGAACCTGATGCTGGATCTGAAGGATCAGGAGGGGCTGAGCATGCTGTTCATCACGCACGATCTGGCCGGGGCGCGGTACATGTCTGACCGCATTGCCGTGCTGTACGCCGGAACGCTGGTGGAACTCGGCCCCGCCGTGGAAGTGATTGACCGCCCCCAGCACCCCTACACCCAGTTGCTCAAGAGTGCCGCCCCCAAACCCGACGCGGGACTGGTGCCGGAACAGATTGAGGCGCGCGGCGAGGTGCCGGATCTGAAGACCCTGCCGCCCGGCTGTCCATTCGAGCCGCGCTGCCCTCACGCCCTGCCCGAATGCCGGGATGGTTTGCCGAAGATCTACGACGTGGGTCAGGGCCATACGGCGCGCTGCATCCTGCACGATCCGGCCATTCAGGCGCGGCGCGGGGGCGTGGTGGGCGCGGGGGATTAAGCGGCCTCCAGCACCCCCCGACACGCCGTCACCCCATTTCACAAGGACATGCACATGGCCCAGGTCAAACTCGCCTACATCGGCGGCGGCAGCACACGTGGCCCCGGCACCGTCGCCTCGTTCATTCGCCAGGCCGCGAACTTCGCCGGTTCGGAAATCGTCTTGCACGACCTGAATGAGGAAAAACTCGATCTGGTCTGCCGCCTGGCCCGCAAGATGGCCGCCGCACAGGGCGCCGACCTCAAGATCAGCGCCACCACCGACAGAAAGGCGGCGCTGGACGGCTGCGACGGGGTGCTGTCCAGTTACCGCCCCGGCGGTTTCGAGGCGCGGCATCAGGATGAACGCATTCCGCTGTCTCACGGGGCCATCGGTCAGGAAACGCAGGGGGCGGGCGGTTTCTTCATGGCGCTGCGGGCAGTTCATGTGGCCCGCGGGCTGGTGCAGGACATGGAGGCCATTTGCCCGGACGCCCTGCTGTTCAACTACACCAATCCCGTGAATATCGTGGCGCAGGCGGTGGCCGATCACTCGCCGGTTCGCGTGGTGTCGCTGTGCGAGGGACCGCTGGTCTTTCCCGCCGAGCTGGCCGAGCTCGTCGGGCTTGACCCCGACAGGGTGCGTGCCGTGATGCTGGGTCTCAACCACGCCTGCTGGAGCGCGGAGGCGGAATACGACGGTCAGCCCATGCTTCCGGTCCTGGCACAGAAGCTGGAGGGGGGCATCCAGGACGACTGGACGCGCCGCTGGGTGGAACTGGCGGTCACCATGGACAGCCTGCCTGCCTCGTACATGAAGTACTACTACTTCGAGCAGGAAATGCTGGCCGAACTGAGCGCCAGATCCACCACCCGCGCACAGGACATACTGGCGGACGTGCCGAGCTACTGGCAGCATTACGCGGAGCAACTGGACGCCCCGAATCCGACGCTGGAACCGCAACTGTCACGCGGCGGCATCTTCGAACTGGAAGTGGCGGTGGACGTGATGGACGCCGTGTTCAACGACCGCCATGAGGTCTGGCCGACGAATGTGGTGAACGGCGGCGCCATCGCCGACTTTCCCGATTCGCAGGTGGTGGAGGTGCCGTGTCTGGTGAACCGCCAGGGCGTGAGGCCCGTCGCCGGCTACCGGGTGCCCCCGCCCGTCCGCGGGCTGCTCTCGGCGCTAGGTGAATACCAGCAGCTCGCCGCCGACGCTGCCTGGGACGGCACGCGGCGACAGGCTATCCAGGCGCTGACCAGCAACCCGCTGGTCCGGACGCTGCCGCTGGCGCAGACGCTGTACGAGGCCCTGGCGCACGCCCACGCTCAGCATCTACCGGAGCGGCTGTGGTGACTGGCGTGAGCCTCCAGCTTCAACCGAACCCGGAGGGGCTGGCCCAGGCTGCTTCCGACTTCATCTCGGAACAGGTCAGGACGAAACCCGATCTGAGCATTCTGGTGGCGACGGGCCACACGCCGATGCCCACCTACGCGGAACTGGCGCGGCGGGTGGAGGCAGGTGAGGTGGATTTCAGCCGCGTCACCGCCGTCCAGCTCGACGAGTACCTGGGCATTGATGACGACGATCCGCGCAGCCTGTGGGGCTGGATGCGGCGCTCATTCGTGCAGCCGCTGGGCATCACGCGCACGGTTCGGCTGAAGAATCCCCATCAGTTCGAGGCAGCGATCCGAAATCTCGGCGGGCTCGATCTGGCCATTCTGGGGCTGGGGCCGAACGGACATCTGGGATTCAACGAGCCGCCGAGCGCCATGGACGCGCCGACACGCACGCTGGAGCTGACGCCCGCAAGCCTGGAGAGCAACCGCGCCTACTGGGGTGAGCTGACGGTGCCGGCGGGAGCCATCACAGCGGGGATGAATCTCATTCTGGCAGCGCGCCAGACCCTGCTACTGGTGAGCGGGGTGCGCAAGCGGGGCATCCTGCACGCCACGCTGGAGGGACCGGAAACACCGGAGGTGCCCGCCTCCTTCCTGAGACGCACGGCGCTGACCGTGATTGCGGACGGGGCCGCCTGGACGTGAGCGAACTGGTGTTGGGCATCGACGCAGGGAACACCAAGACCATTGCGCTGATCGCCGACACCTCGGGCACGGTGCTGGGCTGGGGCCGCGCGGGGCGCAGCAACATCTACGTTCAACGTGCCCGCGCCCTGGCCGCGTTGCAGCGTGCCGTCGCGGTGGCCAGGACTAGCGCGGGGCTGGCCGACCGGCCTCTCGCCGCCCTGACCCTCAGTGCCGCCGGGGCCGACTGGCCCGAGGATTTCGATGTTCTGGCGGGCGAACTGAAACGCTGGCGCTGCGCCGAACGGTCATCCGTGGTCAACGACGCTGTGGGAGCGCTGCGGGCCGGTTCTCTGCGCGGCGCGGGGGTCACGGTGGTGTGCGGCACCAGCGCTGGCATTGCCGCCCGCTCGCCCGGCGGCGCGGTGTGGCACACCAGCTACTGGCAGGAGCCGGAAGGGGCCGATGAGCTGGCGGCCAGGGCCCTGCGCGCCGTCTACCGCGCTGAACTGGGCATCGACCCGCCCACAGCGCTGACGGCGCCCTTGCTGTCCTACTTCGGCTGCCCGGATGTGGAGGCGCTGCTGCACTCGTTGACCCGCCGCGATCGTCGTCCGGTCCAGCATCTGGGCCGTCTTGCACGGATTCTGCTCGATCAGGCCGATGCAGGGGACGCCACCAGCCTGGGGATCGTGCGTGAACACGGCGCGTCGCTGGGCGATTATGCGTTGGCCGCCGCCCGCAAGGTGGGATTGGGCGGCGACTATCTGCTGACCACCTCCGGGGGGGTGATGCGCCACCGGTCCCCCATTTTGCGAGAAGCCCTGATGGAGCGGGTGCGTGGCGAGCATCCGCACGTGCGGTGGCAGGCCAGCCACCATGAACCCGTCTTCGGTGCCGTGCTGCTGGCCCTGGAGACGGCAGGCGTGACCGTAAACGAGGCCGTGTTCCGGCGGCTGGAGGCGACCTGCCCGGACGCAGCGCTATTCGTGACCTGACCTTCCCTCAAATCGACAAGTTCAGCTCGACAAGGAGCCCATGCCCACCCTGACCGTCAGTGCCCTGTACATCTATCCCATCAAATCGGCCGGCGGCATCTCGCTTCTGCATTCTGGAATCGGGCCGCGTGGCCTGACCCATGACCGCCGCTGGATGGTGATCGACGCGGCGGGACGCCCGGTCACCCAGCGTGAGTTCTCCAGCATGCGGCTGATCGAGGTGGCGCTGTCAGACGCGGGCCTGCACGTCACCGCGCCCGGCAAACCCGTGCTGACGGTGCCGTGGCAGCCCCAGGGCGGGCGGCAGACGGTGGACATGTGGGGCGATCCCCTGAGCGGCGTGACCGTCTCGGCAGAGGCGACCGCCTGGATGGGCGACGTCCTGGGCGGCGACTTCGATCTGGTCTTCCTGCCCGACGATGTCCAGCGCTGGCAGCCCGCTGACCGACCCTACGGCTCCCTGTTGAGCTTCGTGGACGGCAATCCCGTTCACCTGATCAGCGAGGCGTCAGTGGCCGACTTCAACCAGCATCTGTCACGCCCGGTAGGGCACGCCGAGTTCCGTCCCAATCTGGTGATCCAGGGCAGCGAGGCGTACGCGGAGGATTTCTGGCGGCGCATCCGCATCGGCCCAGATGACGCGGACGCCGTGGCCTTTGAAGTGGTGGAAAGCTGCGCCCGTTGCGTCATCGTGAATGTGCAGCCCGACGGCACGCGCGGGGCCGAGGCCCTGCGGACGCTGGCGCGGGTGCGCCGTCAGGGCAAGGCCGCCGTGTTCGGGCAACACCTTGTTCAGGACGCTCCGTATGATCGGCGCACAGGCCAGCTCCGCGTGGGTGACGTGGTGGAGGTCATCGCCGTGGATGCCACGGTCAACCCGGTCTACGGGTGAGGGCGGGCGATCTCATATGCCCAAGCCCTTAAGCTGCCCGCCGTACCACAGTCAAACGATGCAACATCAGGAGGTCCGATGAGCACCATGTCATTTCTCGGCGTGATCGAGGGCTTCTATGGCCGTCCCTGGACCCCGGCGCAGCGCGAACGCCTGTTTGAACGCATGGCCGCCTGGGGGATGGACACCTACCTGTACGCCCCGAAAGACGACCGCTGGCACCGTCAACAGTGGCGTGAACCCTACCCTGAAGCTGAGGCGACAGCATTACACCAACTGGCTGCCGACGCCCGCCAGCACGGCATCCGTTTCGTGTACGCGCTGGCCCCGGGTCTGGACTTGAACTGGGCCGACGCGGAGGACCGCCGCGCCCTGGCCGAAAAGTTCGTCAGCGTCCAGCGGCTGGGCGTGGAGCATTTTTCCCTGCTGTTCGACGACATCCCCTACGCCACAGATCGCGCCGCGCAGGCGCGCGAGCAGATTGCCGCCACCCACCACGTCATAGACACGCTCTGGCCAGACGGTCAGACGGGGCAGTTGCTGTTCTGTCCCACCGAATACTGCGGTGATCGTGCGCAGCCCAGCGTGGCCGGATCACTGTATCTGCGCGTCCTCGGCGAGGGCCTGCGTCTCGGCGTGGAGATCCTGTGGACCGGACCGCAGGTGGTCTCCACCGAGATCAGCGTCCAGAGCATTCTGGAGGTGAACCGGACGCTGCGCCGCCGGGTCCTGATCTGGGACAACCTGCACGCCAATGACTACACCCTGCACCGCCTGCACCTGGGACCCTATGTGGGCCGGCCACCCGAGTTGCGTGACCATGTGGCGGGCCTCCTGAGCAATCCCAACAACCCGCTGGAAGTGAATACGCCGGGGCTGTTCAGCCTGGCAGACTATGCCCGTGGTGCGTCCGGCTGGACGCCACAAGCGTCACTGGACCGCGCTCTGGAAGTGTGGTTGCCGGAGTTCACCACGTCTGCAGCCCAGCCTGTGACTCTGGAGGATCTGCGGCTGGTCGCTCATACCCTGTACCTGCCGGGTGGGCTGGGACCACAGGCGTTCCGCCTGCTGGACATGGCGCGGCGGCTGGTGGACCCGCTCTCAGACGCGCAGACCCGGGAAGCACTGGTGAACGATCTCCGGGCCGCCCGGCACCGGGTCGCGACAGTGCTGCATGCGTTAGAGGCTGGCCCCAACCGCGAACTGCTGTTTGACCTGCACCCCTATCTGGTGGACGTGATGGAGGAATTGCAACGCCTGATCGTGGGGGCCACCCAGCGGGGCGACGACGATCCGCAGGCGTTCGGATACCGCGGCAGCCTCGCTGACCACTTGATGACCTTGGGCTGGAAAGAGGAGTGGGAATCAGGACACCGCCGTCGCGGGACGTCGCCCTTCTGAATACGAAAAGCCCCTGCTCAGGGCAGGGGCTTTCAACTCGGGCTGGACTGAGAACAGCTAGATCCTCAGACCAGTTCGATCAGGGCCATCGTGACGCCGTCACCGCGACGGGTGCCGACACGTAGGATGCGGGTGTAGCCACCGGGACGCCCGGCGTACTTGGGAGCCACTTCATCCATCATCTTGCGGACAACGTCGTTGTCGTGGATGTCGCGGGCCACCAGACGGCGGGCGTGCAGGTCGCCGCCCTTGGCGGTGGTGATCAGTTTCTCGACGTAAGGGCGCAGCTCTTTGGCCTTCGTGAGGGTCGTCTGGATGCGGCCCTCGCGCAGCAGCGCCGTCGCCTGGGCACGGGCCAGGGCGGTGCGGGCACTGCTGTTGCGGTTGAGCTTGCGTCCGGCTTTACCGTGGCGCATGGGTGTTCTCCTTCAGAACGCGGCCCCCGCTGTGCAGAGGCCGGAAAATGGCTTAGTCGCGCAGCGCCAGCCCGAACTGGGCCAGTTGCTGCTTGATCTCGTCCAGGCTGCGCTCACCGATGCCGGGCACCTTTTTCAGGTCACGGTCCGAGAGCGCGCACAGCGCATCCACGCTATCAATTCCCTCTTCCTTGAGGGAATGCAGCACGCGGGTGGTCAGGCCCAGGCCTTCCAGCGTCACGCGCGGCGAATCCATCTCGGCGGGGTAGTCGCCGGGATTCAGATTCAACGTGGCCGGGCTGGTGGGCGGCAGATCGTACACGCCGGGCTGCGGCATGACCGGGGCGCTGGGCGTGTAGACCGGCTGCTGGCTGAACTCCGGGGTCAGGGCAGGCAGGGTTTCCACGTTGCCGAACACGTTAAGCTCGTCGCGCAGAATCTCCACGGCCTTGTCCAGGGTGTCCTGCGGGCCAGTCGAACCGTCGGTCCAGACGCGCAGGATCAGACGGTCCAGGTCGGTCTGCTGACCCACGCGGGTGTTCTCGACGTGGTAAGCCACGCGGCGAACAGGGGAAAACACCGCGTCTACCGGGATCGAGTTGATGCGGTCCTTGGTGGCGTGCTTGTCAGCGGGAACGTAGCCCTCGCCTTCTTCCACGCGCACTTCCATGACCAGCTTGCCGTCCTCGGCCAGGGTGGCGATCACCAGATCGGGGTTGACGATCTCGGCGTCGCTGGGCACCTCGAAGGCGCTGGCCTTGACCACACCCTCGCCTTGGGCACGCAGGGTCAGGGTCTTGGGACCGGGAGCGTGAAACTTCACCACCAGTTCCTTGAGGTTGAGGATCATCTGAATGACGTCCTCCTTGACTCCAGGAATGGTAGAGAACTCGTGCAGCACGTCTTCGATGTACACGCTGGTGACAGCCGTGCCGGGGATCGAGGACATCAGGATGCGCCGGATGGGGTTCCCGATGGTGACGCCGTAACCGCGCGTGAGCGGTTCCAGGACGAACTCGCCGTAATCGCCGTCCACGCGGGCTTTAAGTTGAGGGCGCTTTTGATCCACTGGGGCCTCCGTTAACGCGAGTAGTACTCGATGATGAAGTTCTCGTTGATCGGCAGCGCCAGGTCTTCACGCGCCGGGAGGCGGGCGAAGGTACCGGTGAAGGTTTCGGGGTTCAGTTCGACCCAGGGGGCGACGCGGCGACGCTTCTGCGCTTCCATGTTCTCCTGGATAAAGCCCATCGAGCGGCTGCCCTCGGCCACGACGATCTCGTCGCCGACTTTGACGCGGTAGCTCGGGACGTCGACCTTCTTGCCGTTCACGAGAATGTGACCGTGGCCCACGAACTGCCGGGCCTGACGGCGGGTGCTGGCAAAGCCCATGCGGAACACGACGTTGTCCAGGCGGCGTTCGAGCAACTGCAGGAACACGGTGCCGGTCACGCCGGGAACGTTGGAGGCTTCGGTAAAGAGGTTGCGGAACTGCTTCTCGCCCATGCCGTACAGGCGGGAGAGCTTCTGCTTTTCACGCAGGCGCACGCTGTAGTCGCTGGGGCGTCCGCGACCACGGCGCTGGCCGTGCTGACCGGGCGCATAGGGGCGCTTGTCCAGGTACTTCTGGACTTTCTCTGTTTCCGCGAGGTTAATGCCCTCACGGCGACTCTGTTTGGTAATCGATCCACGGAAACGACCCATTTATTGATCTCCTTGGTACGGCCAACCCTGCTGGTCAACCGGGTCTGCGGCCCTCTGTTGCCCGCCGCCATCGCTGGTGGTTGCAGCTTCAGCCCTGTGTCTGAATACACGAGGACAGCGGCGGCGGGACAGGTGGGCGCGCGCGAAAACGCTAGGCCCGCACTTAAGCGCGGAACTTTTTCTTGGGACGGCAGCCGTTATGAGGCACAGGAGTGTCGTCCATGATGGACTTCACTTCGATGCCGCTGGCCTGAATGGCGCGGATGGCCTGTTCACGGCCCGAGCCGCTGCCCCGCACCACCACGTCGACGATGTTCATGCCGAAGGTCTGTTGGGCCTTCTTCACAGCGTCGGCGGCAGCGAGCTGAGCCGCGTAGGGCGTGCCTTTCTTGCTGCCCTTGTAGCCAATCGTCCCGCCGCTGCTCCAGGCGACAGAGTTGCCGTCCAGGTCAGTGATGGTCACAATCGTGTTGTTGTAGCTGGCATGCACGTAGGCGCGGCCAGCGCTGATGTTGCGCCGGGCGCGGCGCGGGGTCTTGCCCTTGGTAGTCTTAGCCATGGCTTACTTCCTCGCGGCCTTTTTCTTGCCAGCCACAGTCTTGCGCGGCCCCTTGCGGGTGCGGGCGTTGGTCTTGGTGCGCTGACCGCGCACGGGCAGGCCGCGGCGGTGGCGCAGGCCACGGTAGGCACCGATGTCCATCAGACGCTTGATGTTCTGACCGACTTCGGAACGCAGGTCGCCCTCCACCTTGTAGGTCTTTTCCACGGCGTCACGCAGGGTGGACTGATCGCCTTCCGAGAGATTCTTGACGCGGGTGTCAGGGTTGATCCCAGTGCGTGCCAGAATTTCCTTGCTGCGGGTCAGGCCGATGCCGTAAATGTACGTCAGCGCGATTTCAACACGCTTTTCGCGGGGCAGGTCGACGCCTGCAACGCGGGCCATCAGCCCTGCCTCTGCTTGTGCTTGACTTCCTTGCTGCAAATGACCAGCACCCGTCCGTGACGGCGGATCACCTTGCAGCCGTCGCACATTCTCTTGACACTGCTGCGAACTTTCATGCTTCCTCCTCGCGCCGCCTGCTGTTGCATTAGCAGCGCTCGACCCCTGCCCACGCTCCCGTGCGCCGAAATCTGTGGTGTTGCTCCCGGTCTGCCGGTCAGCGGCGGTAGACGATGCGCCCGCGCGACGTGTCGTACGGGCTGATTTCCAGAACCACACGGTCACCAGGCAGAATACGGATGTAGTGGATCCGCATTTTTCCGCTGATGTAGGCCAGGATGTCGTGTCCCGTATCAAGCTTCACGCGAAAGGTGGTATTCGGCAATGCCTCTTCCACCACGCCCTCGGCGCGTACGGTATCCGACTCTTCCTTCTTCTTCTTTTCCCGCTGTTCCGGCATTCTTCGTCTCGCCACGCAACCTCCAGGCCCAATGCAAGCCAAACGTAAAGTTATCACGCCGATAGGGACCTGAACAAGCTGTGATGACAATCTCTTGAGTGAGGAACGGTCCTCTGGCTGCTATGTCCGATATTTTAGGACATCAGGCTTTCAGACGGCAAGTCACTCCTTTACCCGGCGGTCCCGCCCCTAGTGACGATGCCGTGCGTTCCGGCCCACGCCGCCACATCATCACCGCGCATGGCCGCCGCCATCAGGCCAGGAAAATGATCGGGAGTGCAAGCAAAAGCCGGGATGCCCAGCCCAGCAAAAGCTCGCGCAACACCGTGATCGTAGCTGGGAGCGCCGTCATCGCTCAGGGCCAGAAGAGCGATCACAGTGACACCGGCGTCCTTGAGAGTGCGGGCGCGGGCCAGCATCTCGCGCTCGTTGCCGCCCTCGTAGAGATCGCTGATCAGCACGAGGATGGTCTGTTCTGGGCGCCCAATGACCCCTTGGCAGTAGGCCAGCGCCCGATTGATGTCGGTGCCGCCTCCCAGCTGAATGCCGTACAGCACGTCTACCGGATCGCTCAGGTTCTCTGACAGGTCAGCGACCTCGGTGTCGAACACCACCACGCGGGTGCTGACGGCGGGCAGGCTGGCGAGCACCGCGCCAAACACGCCCGCATACACCACGCTGCTGGCCATACTGCCCGACTGGTCCAGACACAGCACGATGTCGCGCAGGCTGCGGCGTTTGCGCCCGTACCCGATCAGCCGTTCGGGAATAATAATGCGCTTCTCGGGCAGGTAGGTTCCCAGGTTGGCCCGGATGGTGGCGTTCCAGTCGATCTCCGGAGCACGTGGACGGAAGTTGCGTTCGGCGCGGTTGAGGCTGCCGGTCACGGCAGCGCGGGTGGGTTCTTCCAACCGCTTCATGAGGTCATCCACCACCCTGCGCACCACGGCGCGGGCGGCATCCTTGGCTCTGGCCGGCATCACGCCCTTCAAGGTGAGCAGCGTGCCCACCAGATTCACGTCTGGCTCGACGTTCTCCAGCATCTCGGGCTCGAACAAGAGTTGCGTCAGGTTCAGGCGTTCAATGGCGTCCTCCTGCATCACGCGTACCACGTCACCAGGAAAGAACTCGCGCAGGTCTGCCAGCCAGCGGGCCACTTTCGGAGCACTTGCGCCCAGCCCACCACGCCGAGAACCTGTGGACGCGTCGTAGAGGCCGCCCAGCGCGTCGTCCATACGTCTGTCCTCAATGGACAGGTTCAGCTCTTGGCCCTCCCCGCTGACGCCATCGGCCTCGCCACCGCCCAGTACGAGTCTCCAGCGGCGCAGGCGTTCCGGGTTGGGGGGTATTGGTCCAGTGGAATCGCTCATGTCGGTAAACCCCTCAGTTGGCTGGTCCGGACAGATCTCAGGTGATACGAACCATTCATTCGCGCACACCCAGCAACCGCAGCACCACGGGCACGACGCGCATGGCCCGTTCCTCGTCCATCTCTTGGATAACCTCCCCTCTCTCCCGCCCACCGCCGCGCAGGGCCTCACCGATGGCGCGGCGCTCAGGTTTCTCGTAACGGGCGAAGACGCGGCGCAGCAGGGGCAGGGCTTCCTGAAAAGCCTCCCTTTCCAGGGCGGTCAGCCAACCGTCTAGCAGCTCCAGCAGGACCGAATCGTGCAGCAGCAGCGCCGCACTGTGGCCAAGGAAACCGTCCAACCACGCCGTCACGTCGCCGGGGCGCTGGGCCCCCAGGGCCAGCGACACGCGCCATTCAATTTCCGTGACGTCCAGCTCGCCGCTGTCGCGCAGGCGGCGCACGGCGTCCCCATTGAGCAGCGGGTGGGCTTCCGGCCGATCTGCCAGATGGAGCAGGGCGGCCCGCCACTCGGCCAGTGCATCCGGTGCGTCCAGCAGGCGCACGCTGGCATCTCCGGCGTCCACTGCGCGTTGCAAGGCCTGGGCCGCGTCCCCAGCCAGTCCGATGGCAGCGTTGGGCAGGCCCACACAGGCACGGGTGAGCAGGGTGCGCAAGACACGGGCCGGGGCCTCATTCGCGGCGGTCACCACGCCGCCCCGTCCGCGCACGTCACCGTAACGAGCCAGCCGCGCCAAGGGGGCCAGTGCCAGCAACAGATCGGTCACGTCTGCCCCCACCGCCGCGCGGGCGTCCAGGGCATCCAGCGCGGCGGGCAGGGCGCCCGGCAAGTCGGCGTAACGCACGGCTTCCAGCAGCGTGGTCAATTCCGATAGAGCCGTTCCAGTCCGGGCGGCCTCAATCGCCTGCGCCCCCGCCGCATCCGCCACCGTCTGCCCGTACCGGCTGGCCTGCACCAGCCTCACGCTGAATTCGGGCTGCCAGGCCAGTGTCCAGGCTTCCTTAAACGTGCCGCGCCCGCTGGCAGACCGCTCCTGCGCCCAGGGGATGCCCAGCAGATTCAGGCGGTGAAACAGCGCGCTGCGGGCCAGATCATGGTCCTGGCGAAGATCGAGCGTCAGTTCCTGCTGTTCGGGTTGCACCTTCAGGCGCAGTGTTCTCTGCTGGCGGGCCAGATCCTGCGCCAACGGCACAGTCGGGGTGTCAGATGGCACCTCGCCCAGCGCCTCGCCCACGATGAGCTGGCGCTCAATCAGGCGCAGAGGTAAGTCGCTGTCCCAGCCGAAAACACTCAGGGCTGCCTCGTTCAACTCGTCCAGACCGGGCAAGGCTCGCCCACGCAATCCGGCCAGGGTGTTCGCCAGGCGCGTCGCCTCAATCACGCTGGCGCTGCTGGCTTCCAGCTTCTCAGCGCGCAACAGCTGCGCCGTCCGCGCGAACCACTGTTCGGTGACGTGGTGCTGCGTCGTGAACAGATGGTGGTAATAGCCCGGCGAGCGCACGCCAGCACCGTAGCCGCTGTGCATCGACAGCCGGCCATGCGTCCACGGCACCCAGGTCAGCATGACTTTGGCCCTAGGCAGCCCCTTGAGCAACGCCGCATCGTCCTTGACGGGATACGCTTTCAGGTCTTCCAGCCTAGGCGCGTGCCACGCTCCGCAAACCACAGCGATGTTCTGAAACCCGTCCTTCTGCGCGGCCCGGATAATCTGCCGCATGTGGGCTTCCCGCTGGGCCTCGTGGCCCACTGCCATGGGAGCATCGGCCCGCACCGCCGCCATGACTTCCAGCACTGCCGCGAACACGTCGCCGCTGTCACCTCGCGCCTCCACCAGCGTTTCCCACCAGCGTTCAAAGTCGGTGTACCCAGCCGCCTCGGCCAGAACGCGCAGGGGATCGGTCTGGAGGTCAGAATCAACCTCATCGTCGCGTTCAAAACCCAGTGTTGCACTGGCGGGCAGGTCCATAAAGCGGGCGGCCACCCCCGAGCGCGCCGCCCACTGAAACGCCACATATTCCGGACTGAAGGCAGCGAAGGGCCAGAACGACGCGCGGGCCGGATTGTCGCCCACATAACCCAGCAGCGCCACGGGAGGCTTGAAGTCCTCGCGCGCCAGAAAGGGCAGCACGGGGTTCGCGTCCGCCGGGCCTTCCACCAGCACGATGTCCGGCTTCACCGTCTCCAGCGCCCCTGCCAGCGAACGCGCCGAGCCAGGGCCGTGGTGACGGATGGGGAAAATGGAGAGGTTCAAGGGAAACTCCTATGCTATGGAAGCAACGCGACTGTACGAACGGTTGATCGTCAGACAGGCAAACAATAAAGAACAAGACTTCAATTCATTGAACGCCACAGACCCTTTGAAAGTAGCAGTAAAAATCTCAATAATTCCCGGTTTTTTCGCTTATCAGAAGGTAATCCTCGAGTAGACAATCCACATCTTGTGGCAGAGGCGCTTCCAAGCCTCTATCTCTTCTTGTGACTATTCCTTGTGTTCAATTAATCCAGTTAACGCCACTGCAAGAGCCTGTTGAAGCCATTACGGCTATGCAGTTTATGGAAAAACACGGCACATACTTGGGAAGTCAATAACCCCGGTGAACATCCCAGAAAGTACAGCTCCGTCAGACCCTATGCTGCCGTACGGGCTTTTCAAGCGTCACATGAAAAAGCTGTGACTGTGCCTCACCCGCTCAACTCACCGCCCGGCATGCCTTGTACAAGTCGCGCCAGTCTTCTCTTTTCTTCGCCACGGTTTCCAAGTATTCGCGCCAGACCACGCCGTCCTGCACCGGGTCTTTGACCACCGCGCCCACCAGACTGGCAGCCACATCGGCGGCGCTCAATTCACCATTGCCAAAATGGGCGGCCAGACTCAGACCGTGGTTGACCACGCTGATGGCCTCGGCGGTGGACAGCGTGCCGCTGGGGGCTTTCAACTTGGTTTTGCTGTCCTCGGTAGCCCCACTCCGCAATTCACGGAAGATGGTCACGATGCGGCGCACTTCGTCCAGGGCCGGCGGTGCGGCAGGGATCTGGAGGCTGCCCGCCAGCTGGCTCACGCGCTGCACGACGATCCTGACCTCGTCTTCCAGGCTGTCAGGCACGGGCAAGACCACGGTGTTGAAGCGCCGCTTGAGGGCGCTGGACAGGTCATTCACGCCCCGGTCCCGGTTGTTGGCGGTGGCGATCAGGTTGAAGCCGAGCGTGGCCTGAACCTCGGTGTTCAGCTCCGGCACGGGCAGGGTCTTCTCAGATAGGACGGTGATTAACGTGTCCTGCACGTCGCTCTGCACGCGGGTCAGTTCCTCCACGCGGGCCAGCTTGCCCGTTCGCATGGCGCGCATAATCGGGCTTTCCACCAGCGCCGCCTGACTGGGACCTTCGGCGATCAGGCGGGCGTAGTTCCAGCCGTAGCGGATGGCTTCCTCGCCTGTCCCCGCCGTGCCCTGCACCAGCAACGTGCTGTCGCCGGAGATGGCAGCGGCCAGATGTTCGCTGACCCAGCTCTTGGCCGTACCCGGCACACCGATCAGCAACAGGGCGCGGTCCGTAGCCAGGGTGGCGACCGCAATTTCCATCAGACGGCGGTCCCCGACATACTTGGCCGTAATCTCGGTGCCGTCCTTCAACTGGCCGCCCATCAGGTAGGTCAGAACCCCGTGTGGGCTGAGGTTCCACTGCGGGGGCCTGGGCCGGTCGTCCTGTGTGGCCAGGGCGGAGAGTTCGTGGGCGTAGGCTTGCTCGGCGTGCTGGCGCAGAACTTCGGGGGCAGCATTGTGGACAGATTGGGTCATTGCGTCTCCTTGAGGACAGGGAAAAAATCAGCGTTCCAGCGCCGTGCGAACCGGGCCGTCGGGAATCATCATGGTGGCGTTGCCGCCGTACTGCACGCTCAGCGCTCCGTGATAACGGGTCACCCCACCCATCCTGGCCAGCGGGAGGTGAAAACTGCCCTGAGCATTGACGATATGCAGCGTGCCACTCTCTTGATCCAGCCGGAATTCGATCACGCCGCTGTTGCGGGCGGCCATCAGGACCTGGCTCAGGCTGCGGCGGGCGTTCCACCACACCAGCAGGCCGAGCATGGCAGCCGCCAACAGAAAGAAGACGTTGTGGAAGTACACGGTCCAGATCACCCCCACCACGCTCAGCAGCGCCAGGGCGATCAGCGGGCCGCGCAGGATGCGGCGCTGCATCTGGCGGTACACGCTGGCGGCGAGCAGTTGGCCGTCGGGCGAGGCCCAGTCCACGGATTGCCGAATGGTCATGGTGTCCTCTCTGCCGCAAAATCCGTGTGCATCCGTGCGCGTAGGTCCAGAGTGGCGTACAGCGTATCCAGGGTTTGCCGGGCGTATTCGGGGGCGTCGTCGGGCAGCGGGGCCGGACGGCGGGCGTCCGGGGCGGCACAAGTTCGGGCCAGCTCCAGCACACCCATCCAGGCGTGGTCCCAGCTCGAATTCTTCTCATGGACTGCGTAGGGTGACTCGGCCCTCTCAATGACCCGGCGCAGTCGAGTCATCACCTCATGGCTCAGGGCAGCGGGCCAGGGCGCAGGCAGCCTCCTGAGCAGGTCCAGCGCAAGTTGCGAGTGGTGGTCTTGCAAGGCACGGTGCAACTCGGCGTCCCGGCGGTCAGGCCTCACCAGAGCCAGCAATTCGGACCGCCAGTGCTGGAAGTTGCCGTTCAGATGTGGAAGCAGCAGCTCGGCCAGTTCCGCCGAGCCGTCAGCTGCCGGGTGGAAAGACGACGTGAACATGGCGCGTATCAGTTCGTCCACGGCGTCAAATTGCACCGCCAGTTTCACCAGTTCGGCGGGGCTCGACTCCAGCGCGGTCATCAGCACCGCCGGATGGGCGCGGTTCAATACTGGGCGCAGATGCTCGGCGGGGTGCTTCACGGTTTCCAGGCCATCGCGCTTCGCATCTGCGTCGGGGACGTCCGACAGGGTCAGGGGGTATTTGCGCTGTCCCGTCAGTCTACCCAGCAGCCCCGCCTGTTCCTGGCCCACCAGCGCCCGGATGCGGGTGGCCATCCGGGCGTTGTAGGCGCTGTGTGGCAGGCGCTGAAGCAGACGCCGGGCGTTATCGCGCACGTCCTCACTGCGGTCAGACAGGGTTTCTTCCAGCAGGGGTTCCAGCCCGGCATCCGCCGCGTCCCAGGTCTGTGTCAGTGCCTCCAGCAGTCGTCTCCGAACGCCCGCCTTCTCGGTCCTGAAGTGCGTGGTCAGGAAGGCGCGGCCTGCGTTTGGAGCCTCGGCCCGCAGCGTGCGGAACAGGGCCTCGCGGCCCGCCTCGGTAGCGGCATCCCACGCCTCCTCGTCCAGCGCCGCGCCAATACGTTCCAGACTGTGCATCCAGCGCCAATGATCGGAGAACTGGGCCAGCCAGCGCCCTCGTTCGCCCAGCACCGGGCGCAGCGTGTCGCGCAGCTCGGCATTCACCGCTGCGCCCCAGTCCAGCAGCTCGGGCAGGAAGGCGTGTGGCACCCGCCACCCCGCTGCCGCGCAGAGGGCCAGCCATTCTGCCAGCACGGGCGAGTGGAGCAGGTGGGGCAGGTGCCGGGTCACACGCGGCGGCGCCTCGGACCGGGTTTCAGCGGGGGCCAGTTCAGGCAGGGGTGGCGCGGGTTCGGGGCAGCGGCCAGCACGGGCGGCCAGTCCAGTCAGCGCGGCGCGGACCAGCAGGGTGGCCTCGGCGTCATCCCGTCGGATCCGGTTCAGGGCGTCTGCCAGCGGTGTTCCAACGTGTGGAGGCAGGGAAGCGCGCGCCGTTCCCACCATGGCCGTTGCCAGCAGGCTGTTCATGACTGGCCTCCTGGCGAGACAGGCCAGAAGTTCAGCGGCATGAGGATCAGGCCGTCCCATTCACCAAACAGACAGACGGGTTCACCTCCACTTTCGGCCAGCAGTCGCAGGAGTGGACGCTCGTCGCCGGCCAGCGGCAGGCTGCCACCCCGCCCGTCCACCACAAGCCAGGGACCACCGGGCCGCACCTGCACCGGCCCCAGCAGGTACGCCGCCCGCTCCAGCCAGGGATTGCGTGCCACAGCGTCGGCGTGAGCGGAGAGCATGCCGTTCAGATCAAGGGACGGAGGCAGACTGTCCAGCGCCCCACTCTCGCCTGGCTCTCCCTTCAGCACCGCCCGCTGTGAAAACGAGGAGGGTGCAAAGACCACTTCGGCATCCACGCTTCTGCCCACGGGCAGCCCGGGCGACAACGGACGGCCACCCGGCGCAAAATCCAGCAACAGGGCACATTGACTGCCGTTGTGAAGCCAGGTCCGGCGCACGGTTAATGCGTCTTCCTGAACCGTGATGTGACCCAGCACGTTCCAGCGCGCCCGGATGCCTTCCGTCTCAAGCAAAGCCAACGTATTGAGCGGGAAGCCCAGGGCAGAGCGCAAATCTGCCCGCTCCTCCTCACTGAGTGCCTCTCGGTTGACCCAGCCCTCGGCCAGCAGCGTCAACTCCCCCAGGTGATCCAGCAGCGCGGCGGGGTCACCCAGCAGTTCGGGAATGCGCGCCACCCGTCGCGCCGCCCCCGGGGCCTGCGCATCCATCAGCCGGGCCGCCTGCGTGTCCCAGTCACCGTAAGGCCGCGAAGCTGCCGAGGCCAGGCCATCCCGTACCAGATCCTTGAGGAACAGGTGCAGGCCCTCCAGCCCCGCCGTGACCTTCTTCTCACGGGCGGCGCGGCGTCTGACCTGGGCGCTGGGATCGGCTTCTTTCCGGACAGCCACCTCGTCCACCCGCTCGGCCTTCTCGGCCCGAGCCTGCCGCCCGGCCAGCCAGCTCTGAAGACTGTCGGGCGCGGCCTGGGCACCAAAGTCGGAGATATGGGAGGCGTGCAGCAGCAACAGCGCCAGCCCGTGTTTGCAGGGAAACTTACGGCTGGGGCAGGAACATCTCGTTACCGGACCGCTCAGGTCGACTGCGGTCAGATAGGGTGTCTTGCCGCTGCCCTGGCATTCCCCCCACAGCACGCCTTCCAGCGCATTTAGGCTGGGCCATTTGCCCGGAGTAGCGAGTTTGCGAGCATTGGACGCGCTCCCCACGTCGGGGGCTAGGGCCAGGATGATTTCGGGACTCAAGGCCTGAGACAAATCATAAGCTCCTTATTCTGCTATTGACGTAATCGTAACACATGCACGTTGCTGTGGCAAGCCTAGGGCAGCCAAAAGAAAAGGCCGCAGGCGTTTCCGCCCCGGCCACCCTGCTCCCGCAGGTTTTACTTCATCCCTTCCAGAATGCGTCCGTACACCTCATCCATGCTGCCCACGCCGTCCACACGCTTCAGGTGACCGCGGGCGCTGTAATAGTCAATCAGCGGCTGCGTCTGCTCACGAAACACGTCCTGGCGTTTGCGGGCTACTTCCTCGGTGTCGTCGCTACGGACGGCCTCGCCCCGCGCAGTGGCCTGCCGCCCGCGCTCGACAATGCGCTCGATCAGCAGTTCGTCGGGAACTTCCAGCAGAGGGACGTGGTTGACCGGCGCGCCCATTTCCTCGAGCAGAACGTCCAGTTCCTCAGCCTGGGCACGGGTGCGCGGGAAGCCATCGAAAATGACGCGGACGCCTTCCATGTCGGCCAGACGATCCCGGATCAACGCGATCAGGATGTCGTCGGGAACGAGGTGCCCGGCGTCCAGCATGGGCTTGATCTGCTGGCCCAGTTCGGTGCCGCGGCCCACGTGATCGCGTAGGATATCCCCGGTGCTGATCTTGACCAGCCCCTGTTCGGCGGCCAGACGCTCGGCCTGTGTGCCCTTCCCGGCACCGGGTGGCCCCAGAAAAATAACGACTTTGTTTTTCGGTTGGGTCATTGGTTCCTCCGTAAGTGAAATGTCAGTTTAGCGGCAGTTCCATGCCCTGCCTCTCCCCTGCCCAGCCCACCCGCGTTCCCGTGCGGGTAACGGTAAAGAAGCTACACAAAAACGAAGAGCCGCCCCCGAACAGGCAGGCGGCCACTCTTTACAGGCAGGACTTCAATTGTTCAGGCGTCCGCGGATGCGTCCCTTGCTGATGAAACCGTCGTAACGGCGCACAGTCAGCTGGGCCTCGAGTTGCTTGAGGGTTTCGAGCGCCACACCCACGATGATCAGCAGACCCGTTCCCGAGAACTGGAAAGTGGTAATCCCAGTGACGCGCTGCACGATCTGCGGGATGATGGTCAGCACCACCAGGAAGATCGCGCCCCACAGGCTCAGGCGACTGCTGATGCTGCCCAGGTACTCACTGGTGGGCGTGCCGGGCCGGACGCCAGGAATGAATCCCCCGGCCTCGCGGAGTTGCTCGGCAATACGCTTGGGATCGAACTGCACGCTGTTGTACAGGTACGTGAAGCCGAAGATCAGCGCCGCTTCCAGCAGGATGTATAGGGGCTGCCCGAAGACCAGATTGGAGCTGATCCAGGCATTCACGCCGGGAGCGCGGGTCGCCGTGGCGCTCGCGATCAGGTTGGGAATGATCAGCATGGCGCTGGCGAAGATCACCGGAATGACCCCGGCCTGGTTGACCTTGATCGGCAGCCAGGTGGCCTGCCCCGCACCGCGTCCAGTTGAAGCCGAACCGGCAGCGGCGGCGGGGGCCCCACCCCGCGCCCGCGCGTAGGTGACCGGCACACGCCGCTCTCCCTGATACACGTACACGATGCCCGCGATGGTTACCAAAATGATCGCGATGAATGCCAGCAGGGAGAGCAACTGCACCTGATCGGTGCGGAACAGTTGCGCGGTGGCCGCGATCTCACGCGGATACGCCGCGATGATGCCCGCCGTGATGATCAGCGAGATGCCGTTGCCCACGCCCACTTCGGTAATGCGCTCGCCGATCCACATGGTGAAGGCGATGCCCGCCACCTGGGTCAGCACCATCACCAGCACCGTGAACAGGCCCGGTGTCCAGCCCACGGCGACGTACGCCGGGTTGCTGGTCACGAACAGCGAGAAGAACAGCGCCTGCACCGCGCCCAGGCCCACCGCCGAGTAGCGGGTGAACTGGTTGATCTTCTTGCGCCCCTCCTCCCCTTCCTTGGACAGTTTCTCCAGGGCCGGGATGGTGGTGGTCATCAGCTGGATCACGATGCTGGCCGTGATGTACGGCAACACCCCCAGCGCGAAGATCGAGAACTGCGAGAGATTGCCTCCCGAGATCATGCTGATCAAACCAAACAAGCCACCCGAGGTGGCGTTGCTCAGCGCGGCGGTATTGACACCTGGGGTGGGAATGGCGCTCCCCAGGCGGTACACCGCCAGCAGCAGCAGGGTGAAGACAATCTTCCGCTGGAGATCCGGTATCCGGAACGCGTCGCGGAAGGCGCGCAGCATGTTATCCGGCCTGCTTGGCGGCGCGGGCGGCGGCGCGGTCTTCCTTGCTGGGAGCCGCAGGCTTGGGCGCAGGCAGCACGACGCTGCCGCCCGCAGCCTCGACGGCCTTGATGGCCGCCTCGCTGGCGGCGTCCACGTGCACGGTTACGGCGCGGGTCAGCTCACCGCTGGCGAGCAGCTTGACCGGGCGGTTCTTGCGGCGCACCAGACCGACAAGTTCCAGCACGTCGCGGTCAAAGGTATCGGTTCCTTCGATCTCGCTCAGCTGCGAGAGCTTGACGATTTCGTAGGTGGTGCCGACGTTGTTGAACCCGCGCTTGGGCAGGCGGCTGATCAGCGTGCTGCGGCCACCCTCGAAAAAGGGTCCCTTGCCCGCGCCGCTGCGCGACTTCTGGCCCTTATGGCCGCGGCCGGCGGTCTTGTCGGTGCCGCCCGGGCCGCGACCCACGCGCTTGCGATCTTTACGGCTGCCCTCGGCGGGCTTCAAGTCGTGGAGCTTCATGCTTCCACCTCCAGCAGATGCTGAACGGTCCGCACCATTCCGCGCAGGGCGGGGGTGTCGCTGACCTCACGGCTGTCGCCGATGCGCCTCAGGCCCAGCGCCTTGACGGTGTCCACCTGGTTCTGGGGACGGCCGATCACGCTGCGCTTGAGGGTGATTTTGATAGGTTTGCTGGTCATTACTGGGCACCTCCAGCTTCAGCCGCTCCACCCTGGCTGGTGGCCGACTGTGCGGCAGCGGTCTGCACAGGCTGAGCAGTGCGGGTCACGTCGGTGCCACGCAGTGTCCGCACCTGCTTGGCGGTCCGCAGGTTCTTCAGGCCGTCGAACACGGCGTAGGCCACGTTGACCTTGTTGCGGCTTCCCAGTTCCTTGGACAACAGGTTGGTGATGCCTGCCAGTTCGGCAATCGAGCGGGGCACGGTTCCGGCAATCACGCCCGTACCAGGGCCGGCAGGCTTGAGCAGCACCTGCGACGTGCTGTTGACGCCCACGATGTCGTGCGGGATGGTGCCGTTTTCCACCGGCACGCTGATCATGTTCTTGCGTGCAATGCTCTTGGCCTTCTCGATGGCCACCGGCACTTCCTTGGCCTTGCCAATGCCCATGCCGACGCGACCGTTGCGGTCACCCAGGATCACCAGCGCGGCGAAGCGGAAGCGGCGTCCACCCTGATAGGTCTTGGAGGTGCGGTTGACGAAGAGCATCTTTTCTTCGAATTCGCTGCTCTCGCGGTCCGCGTTGCGGTCGTTTCTACGATTAAAAGTCAAGGCCACCCTCCCGCGCCGCATCTGCGAGCGCCTTCACGCGTCCGTGGTAACGGTACTGCCCACGGTCAAAGACCACCTGCTTGACGCCTTTCTCGGCGGCAGCTTCGGCCAAGGCCTTGCCCACAGCGGCGGCCGTGTCGGACTTGGTGCCGCTCTTGAGCTTGGCGCTGCTGGCGGCGGCCAGGGTGGTGCCACTGACGTCGTCAATGATCTGGGCGTAGATGTGCTTGCTGGAGCGGAACACGCTCAGGCGCGGGCGCTCCCCGGCGGCGGTGCGAACCTTGCGGCGGGCGCGCAGCTTGCGGCGGACAGTATTTTGAGCGGCCATTATTTCTTCCCTTTCCCGCCCGTGGCGCCAGCTTTACCGGCCTTCAGGGCAATCTTCTCGCCAAGGAAGCGCACACCCTTGCCGTGGTAGGCGTCGGGCTTGCGGACCTTGCGGACGTTGGCGGCCACCTGGCCGACGAGCTGCTTGTCGATGCCGCTCACGTCGATCTTGGTGGGTTCCGGCACGGTGAAGCTCACGCCTTCGGGCGGCTGAATCACCACAGGATGGCTGTAGCCGATGGTCAGCTCCAGCGCCCGGCCGTTCAGCCTGGCGCGGTAACCGACGCCGCGCAGTTCCAGGTTGATCGTGAAGCCGTCGCTGACGCCCTTGACCGCGTTAAAGACCAGGCTGCGGGTCAGGCCGTGCAGCGCACGGTGACGCTGGGCATCGCTAGGGCGCTCGACCAGAAGCTGATCGCCGTCCTGCTTAATGCTTAGTTCCTTGTTGAAGGGGACGCTCAGTTCGCCTTTGGGGCCCTTGACCTTAAACACGCCGCCATCGGCGCTGTAGGTCACGCCGCTGGGCATGGGGATAGGAGATTTACCAATTCGGGACATGTACGTCCTCCTTACCTTAAGTCAGTCCTCGCGTGGAGGCTGAGGTCAGGTGCGTGCGGCTCGGGACATTGCCCTCACCCGTTCTTCGGTCAGCTCAGGAAGAGAGCTTGCGTTACCACAGCACGCAGACGACTTCGCCGCCCACGCCCTGCTTGCGCGCTTCGCGGTCAGGCAGCAGACCACGTGAGGTGGATACCACGGCCAGACCCAGGCCACGCTGGATGCGGGGTAGGTTCTCAACGCTCACGTAGGCGCGGCGGCCCGGGCGGGAGATGCGCTCGATGTGCTTGATGACCTGCTCGCGCTTCTGACCGTACTTGAGGGTCAAGCGCAGAACATCAAACTTCTGGCCCTCGGGGACCAGACGCTCGTAGGAAGCCACGTAGCCTTCCTTGACCAGCAGCTTGGCCAGTTCTTCCTTGAACTTGGAGGCCGGGATGTCCACGGTCTCCTTGAATGTGCGCGTCGCGTTGCGAATGCGCGTGAGCATGTCAGCGATAGGATCACTCAGCATGTGTCTCCTCCAGAGGCGCGGCCCCTCGGCCACTGCCCCGGCAGGTGCGGCCCACATCGAAATTCGACGTGAACTGCGGGTCTCCCCATTGGAACGCCTGGCGGAAAAATGCCGCCGATCCTTCTGTTGGGTGGGAAGCCTCCGCTGGACGATCACCATTCAAAATGGACGGTTCGTATCCAGGGGGTACAGCACGAGCACTGCCGTAGGTACGGCAAGGAGAGAGTGTAACAGATTGGGATGGAGATTGGCAATCATTGGATGATGCGCATTCTCCCCGTACGCCAATCCTTGGAGCGGCCCAGCCGTTGACAGATTGTTTGAAGCCGCTGTCGTGTCGACTGGGCTGGCTGAGACACATCCGCCCCTGAGCGATAACCCAACAAAAAACTCCCCAGGTGGGGAGTCTCATTCAAGCGTCGTTGAGAGAATTGCGCTTACCAGCTCGCTTTCTTCACGCCGGGCAGCTCGCCCTTGTGCGCCATCTCGCGGATGCAGATGCGGCACATGCCGAAGAAACGGTAGTAACCACGGGCACGGCCGCAGCGCGAGCAGCGGCTGTAGTTCTGCACGGCAAACTTGTGGCCGCGCGCCGCCTTGACAACTTTGGAGGTATTCGCCATAACGTCCTTTGCCCCCGCCTTACTTGCGGAAGGGCAGGCCCAGTCCCTGGAGCAGGGCGCGGGCTTCTTCGTCGGTTTTCGCGGAGGTCACGATGGTGATGTCCATGCCGCGCACCTTGTCGACCATGTCGTAGGTGATTTCGGGGAAAATCAGCTGCTCTTTGATCCCGAGGTTGTAGTTTCCGCGGCCATCGAAGGCGTTGGGGTTGATCCCACGGAAATCGCGGATACGGGGCAAGCCGATGTTGATCAGCTTCTCCAGGAACACGTACATGCGCTCACCGCGCAGCGTGACCTTGATGCCCACGGGCATCCCCTGACGCAGCTTGAAATTGGAGATGCTCTTCTTGGCCTTGGTGACGATGGGCTTTTGCAGCGTGATCAGGCCCAGCTCTTTGGCGGCCTTGTCGATCGCCTTGCTGTCTTCCTTGCTGCTGCCCAGGCCCTCGTTGATCACGATCTTCTCGATACGCGGCACGGCCATCACGGAGGAATAGCCGAACTGCTGCATCATCGCAGGCTTGACCGTTTCGTTGTATTTCGATTTGAGCTGTTGCATGTGCCTACCTTTCGGGCGGACGGGTCGCCCAGGTCACGCGAGGAGGCGTGACCCTGGAAATCAGTCGATGTTCTTGCCGCTCGCGACGGCCACGCGGACTTTCTTGCCGTCCACGATCTGCTTGCGAACGCGGGTGGCCTTCCCGGTTTCGGGGTCCACGATGGAAACCTTGCTGGCGTGCAGGGCCAGCTCGCGCTGTTCCTGGCCGCCGTTGGGGTTACCCGCGCTGGGCTTGACGTTCTTGGTGATCATGTTGACGCCTTCCACGACGACCTTCTGGTCACGGGGCAGCGCCAGCAGCACCTTGCCGGTCTGGCCCTTGTGCTTGCCGCTCAGGACGATCACGTTGTCGCCCTTCTTGACATGCAACTTGTCGTTGTGGTGGCTTCCAGCACTTGGACGGGGCATTACAGCACCTCCGGGGCCAGGGAAACGATCTTCATAAAGCGGCGGTCACGCAGCTCGCGGGCCACTGGCCCGAAGACGCGGGTACCGCGCGGCTCGCCCTGATTGTTGATGATGACGGCGGCGTTCTTGTCAAAGCGGATGGTGCTGCCGTCGGCACGCTTGACAGCGTGGGCGGTGCGCACGATCACGGCCTTGACCACGTCGCCGGACTTGACGGCGCCGCGGGGGGCAGAGTCCTTGACGCTGGCGACGATGATGTCACCGACGTGCGCGAACTTCTTGTTGCCGCCGCCGCCGGAGGTCAGGCCCTTGCCACCGATGCCGGAGTTCAGCACACGGATGCACATGATCTCGCGCGCGCCGCTGTTGTCGGCCACGTCCAGACGGGATTGGGTCTGAATCATGCCTCACCCCCGGCCATTTCGGTTTCCACGGCGGTGGTCTCGATGCCACGCGGGCGCTCGATCAGGCGCGTGACCTTCCAGGTCTTGGTCTTGGAGATGGGGCGCACGGCGATGATCTCCACGCGATCACCCAGCTTGTATTCATTGGTCTCGTCGTGCGCGGCGTACTTGGTGCTGCGCGTGACAACCTTGCCGTACAGCGGGTGGGCGAAGCGGCGCTCGACCTTGACGCTGACGGTCTTGTCGGCCTTGTCGCTGACGACGACGCCGGTAAAGGTCTTCTTCATGCCTGCTCTCCCTGCTTGCGGGCCTGCTCATGCCGGATGGTGTTGAGCTGGGCCACTTCGCGGCGGAGCTGCGTGACGCGGTGCGGCTGGGCCAGGTTGCCCATGGCCGCCTGGAAGCGCAGCTCCATCAGTTCTTTCTTGCGGGACTCGATCTCGGAGGCGAACTTGTCGGCCCCCAGTTCGCGCATCTCACTGGGCTTCATCGTAAACCTCGCGCTTGACCATCTTGGTCTGGATAGGCAGCTTGTGACCGGCCAGGCGGAAGGCTTCCTTGGCCTGTACCTCGGTCACGCCGGAGACCTCGAACATCACGCGGCCCGGCTTCACGACACTGACCCAGAATTCCACAGCGCCCTTCCCCTTCCCCATTCGGGTTTCGGCGGGCTTCTTGGTCACGGGCTTGTCGGGGAAAATGCGGATGTAGATCTTACCGCCGCGGCGGAAGTGGCGGCTCATCACGATGCGGCACGCCTCGATCTGGTTGCTGCGGATCCACGCGGGTTCCATGGCGATCAGACCGTAGTCGCCGAAGGCCACGTAGTCGCCGCCCTTGGCGTCGCCGGTCATCCGGCCGCGGTGCTGCTTGCGGTACTTGGTGCGCTTAGGAAGAAGCATCATTCACCTCCGGGGCGACGGCGGCCTGCGGCCGGACGGCGGCGGTTGGGACGGTCACCGTCATCGCGGCGGGGACGGTCATCGCGGCGGGTGGGGCGGGCCAGGGTCTCGGTGCGGCCACCGATCACTTCGCCGTTGAACACCAGGACCTTGATGCCCAGGATGCCGTAGGTGGTGCGGGCCAACGCAGTACCGTAATCAATGTCGGCGCGCAAGGTGTGCAGCGGCACGCGGCCTTCAAGCACCTTCTCGGTACGGGCCTGTTCGGCCCCGCCCAGACGGCCTGACAGCACGATCTTGACGCCACGGGCACCCGATTCCATCACGCGCTGCGCGGCCTGCTTCATGGCGCGGCGGAACGCAAAACGGCGCTCGATCTGCTCGGCGATGCGCAGGGCCACCAGGGGCGCACTGATGTTGGGGTTGGGGATCTCGGCGACGTTGACGGCCACCGTGCCAGCAGACACCAGATGCTCGATGTCGGTCCTCAGGCCCTTGATGCTGTCGCCGCCCTTGCCGATCACGATGCCGGGTTTAGCGGCGGAGATGATCACGTTGACCTGCTGACCGGCACGCTCGATCTCCACGCGGGCAATGCCAGCGGCAGACAGCTTCTTGTCGATCAGGTTGCGGATCTTCTCGTCTTCCTTAAGAAGTCCGGCGTACTGCTTCTTGCCGGCGTACCAGCGGCTGTTCCAGCCACGGGTGATGCCCAAGCGGAAGCCGTTCGGGTTGATTTTATTGCCCATATTAGTTGCGCCCCTTGCTGCCAGCGCGACCAGCTTCGGCCTCGCCCACGATGATGGTGATGTGGCTGGTGCGCTTCTTGATGATGTTGGCGCTGCCGCGTGCGCGGGGAATCAGGCGCTTGAGCGTGGGACCAGCGTCCACGTAGGCCGCCGTAATCACTAGGCGGTCTTCGAGCATCTCGTCGTTGTGCAGCGCATTGTGCTTGGCGCTGTTGAGCACCTTGGCCACTGGCTCGCTGGCCGCACGGGGGATAAAGCGCAGCAGGTCCTCGGCGTCACGCACGCTTTTGCCACGGATCACGTCGACGACCAGACGCACCTTGCGGGGGCTGATACGGACGTACTTGGCGACCGCGTAGCCGGGACGGCGCAGCTTGACGAGCTGCTTGCGCTCTTTCTTGTTGCGGTAGGTCTGCTCTGCAGGGGTAGAGGTGGCAGCGGTCATTTCTTCTTGCTCCCCTTGCTGCTCTTCTCGGAGCCGTGGCCCCGGTAGCTGCGGGTGGGCGAGAATTCACCGAGCTTGTGGCCGATCATCTGCTCGTTCACGAACACCGGGACGTGCTGCTTGCCGTTGTGTACAGCGATGGTGTGGCCGATCATTTCAGGGACCACGGTGGAGCGGCGCGACCACGTCTTGATCACGCGCTTGTCTTTCTTCTCGTTCTGGGCGTCCACCTTTTGCAGCAGGTGGCCGTCGACGAACGGGCCTTTCTTGAGGCTACGGGGCATAGGGTTCGCCCTCCTTACTTCCCGCCGCGGCGGGTGATGATGAAGCGGTCAGAGACCTTGCGCTTGCGGCGGGTCTTCAGGCCCTTGCTGGGCTGACCCCACGGCGAAACAGGCACGCGGCCTGCGCCGGTACGGCCTTCACCACCGCCGTGTGGGTGATCCACAGGGTTCATGGCGCTGCCTCGCTGGTGCGGCTTGCGGCCGAGCCAGCGGCTGCGTCCGGCCTTACCGAGGTTGATGTTCTTGTGCTCGGCGTTGCCCACGGTGCCGATGGTGGCGTAGCACTCGCTGTGCACGCGGCGCAGTTCGCCGCTGGGTAGGCGCAGGATCACGTAATCGCTCTCCTTGCCCTGCACCTGAATGCTGGTGCCGGCACTGCGGGCCATCTGGGCTCCCTTGCCAGGAACGAGTTCCACACTGTGCACCACCGCACCGACCGGCACAAAGCGCAGCGGCAGGGCGTGGCCCAGCTTGGGCTCGGCTTCAGGACCGGCGTTGACGGTTGCGCCCACCTTCAGGCCCTCGGGGGCCAGGATGTAGCGTTTCTCGCCGTCGGCGTAGTTCAGCAGGGCGATGCGGGCGCTGCGGTTGGGATCGTACTCAATTGCAGCGACCTTGGCAGGAACGCCAGACTTGTCGCGGCGCTTGAAGTCGATGATGCGGTACAGGCGCTTGTGACCGCCGCCGATAAAACGGCTGGTGATACGGCCACGGTTGTTGCGGCCACCGGACTTGGAGAGGCCCTCGGTCAAGGCCTTTTCCGGGCGCTTCTTGGTCAGTCCGCTGAAGTCGGCGGTCGTCATCTGACGGCGCGACGGGGTATACGGACGGTACTTTTTAACGGCCATATTCAATCTCTCCTTAGGCCTGGCCTTCGAGTTGCTCGATGCGCTGACCCTCGGCGAGACGGACCACGGCCTTCTTGCGGTCATTGCGGGTGCCCATGAAACGGCCCACGCGCTTCTGCTTGCCGCGCACGTTCATGGTGCTGATCCCAACCACCGACACGTCAAAGGCACGCTGGATGGCGCTCTTGATCTCGGTCTTGGTGGCCTTGGGGCTGACCCAGAACGAGTAGACGCCGCGTTCCATACCCGCGTATGCCTTCTCGCTGATCACCGGCTGGTGAATGATGTCGTAGTAGCTCATGCAGCACCCTCTTCTTCAGTCTGCTCGTCCTGAGCAGGCTCCAGGGCCACGGCGTCAATCACCAGGCGGTCATGGCGTAGGATGTCGTAGGCGTTCAGGCCTGCGACGGGCAGCACGGTCACCCAGGGAACATTGCGCGCAGCCTGACGGGCCACGACGTCGTCGGTCACCAGCAGTACGCTCTCGCTACCGTTCATGCCGTTGTCGGCGGCCCAGGAGATGAAACCCTTGGTCTTGCCGTCCAGCCCGAAGCCGTCCACGGCCATCAGCTTGTCTTCCTGCTGACGGTCCGAGAGGGCCATCGCCAGGCCGAGCTGACGCACCTTGCGCGGCAGGGTGTAACCGTAGTTGCGGGGTTTGGGACCGAAGGCCACGCCGCCGCCGACAAAGGTCGGAACAGTGCGGTCGCCGTGACGGGCGTTACCCGTGCCTTTCTGGCCGTACATCTTCTTGCCTGTTGCACTGACCTGAGCGCGGGTCTTGGTGCTGGCCGTGCCGCGGCGGCGGCTGGCGAGCTGCCAGGTGACCACTTCGTGCAGCAGGTTCGCGTTGGCTTCGGGCAGGTCCAGGCTGATCTGACGACCACCGTTCTGTCCGATGACGTTAATCTGCGCCATGTTTACTTGCCTCCCTTCGGCGTGCGGGCCTTAACTGCGCCGCGCAGGACCACGAGCCCACCGTTGGCACCGGGAATCGCGCCCTTGACCAGGATCAGGTTCTCGTCGGCGCGCACCTCGACCACTTCCAGATTCTGGACAGTGATCCGGTCCATGCCCATGTGGCCGGCCATCTTCTTGCCCTTGTACACGCGGCCGGGCGTCTTGCGCTGACCGATGGAACCGGGACGGCGGTGCCACTTCTTGGTACCGTGGCTGCCAGGACCACCGGCAAAGTGCCAGCGCTTGATGACGCCCTGGAAGCCCTTACCCTTGCTAGTCCCGGTGGCGTCAATCTTCTCGCCCTCGGCGAAGATGTCCACATTAACCGTGTCACCTTCGGGGTTGAAGTTACGGAACTCACGCAGGAAACGCACGGGGCTGACCCCGGCCTTCTTGAAGTGACCCATGGCCGGGCGGTTGACCTTGCGCTCAGCTTTGGGAGCAAAACCGATCTGCACGGCCTCATAGCCGTCGGTCTGCGCGGTCTTGCGCTGCACGACGGGGCAGGGGCCCGCCAGCACAACGGTCACCGGAACGGCGCGGTCGCCCTTCCAGATCTGGGTCATGCCGATTTTGGTGCCCAGCAAGCCCTTCATGCGCGGCCTCCCACCGTCTTGATTTCAATGTCCACGCCAGTCGGCAGGTCCAGGGTCATCAAGGAGTCGATGGTCTTCTTGGTGGGGTTCATGATGTCCACCAGACGGTTGTGGGTGCGGATCTCAAAGTGCTCGCGGCTGTCCTTGTTCACGAAGGGCGAGCGCAGCACGCAGAAGCGGCGGATGCGGGTGGGGAGCGGCACTGGGCCGCTCACGTCCGCCCCGGTGCGCCGGACCGTGTCCACGATTTTGCTCGCGGACTGGTCCAGCGCCTTGTGGTCAAAACCACGCAGTTTGATGCGAATCTTCGGGGCAACCATTGCTATTACTCCAGGACCTTGGTGACAACGCCGGCGCCGACGGTGCGGCCGCCTTCACGGATGGCGAAACGCAGGCCTTCTTCCATGGCGATGGGCTTGA